>CAJQNE010000312.1 GCA_905479545.1 uncultured Gammaproteobacteria bacterium
AGGTTGTGGAAGCGGTAAGGTTGGGGCTTGGTGAAGCGGACATTGAAATTCCCTACCCTCACCGGAAACTACTATGGCCGGTCAATTCAGGCGAAAAACCCGCCGAGACTGACGCTAGGGCAGTCGACTCAACGACTGAACAAGCTGATAGCGATACTGAGGCAGTTGACGAGCGTTCACCCACAGTGGCGCGTGATACTGAATAGTTAGCTTTCTGGGCCGGAGTGGCACAATTAGCCGGTCCCAGGTGCCCAACCGCTTATAGCGGTCGAGGCTGGCGGTTACCGGAATAATGGCTTTGCCGGTGGCCGCTGATAAGCGCAGCACACCGGACTTAACTTCGTGCATCGGCCCCATCGGACCATCCGGTGTAATCAACACATTCCTACCGTTGCCGAGCACTGTCTGCAAATTCTCCATCGCTGCTGCACCGCCACGGCGGCTAGAACCCTCCACTACCTGATAACCCATTCGGACAATCGATTCAGCGAGAATTTTGCCGTCGTCACTTGGGCTGGTAAGCATCGTGGTTGAGTTATAGGGCGTGCCCTCAGGCGCCAGGATCAGCACATATTCGTGCCACCAGGAAAAAATAACGGCTTCGCCGCTTTCCAGCAACGCAACTGCTTCCGGGTGATAGCGTTTTTCGACCGTGCCGGCCGTCGCCAGCCACTCATGCAACCGCGGAAACAACGAGCTGCCTGCGCGCCGCGCTAACTTTCGAAAATATAGTCCCCGGCTTTTGCTGTAGTCCGCTGCTGACGGCTTTTCGGTGTTAGTCAAACTAGACTAATCGGCTAAAACGCCATACCCGACTTCTGCATAATGTCATCTATAACCACTTTCGGCGCTTCAGCGTATTTCTCGAACTCCATCGAGTAGCTGGCGCGACCCTGTGATGCAGAGCGAACGTCCGTGGCATAACCGAACATTTCGGCTAGCGGCACCTCGGCGCGAATAACCCGACCCATCGGCGTGTCTTCCATACCTTGAACAATACCGCGGCGACGGTTCAGATCGCCCATTACGTCGCCCATATATTCTTCCGGCGTAACCACTTCAACTTTCATTATTGGTTCGAGCAATACCGGGCTGGCATCTTTACAGCCCTGGCGCACGCCCATGCTGCCAGCAATTTTAAAGGCCATCTCATTCGAATCAACATCATGGTAAGAGCCGTCGAATAACGTGACCTTAACATCCAGCACCGGATAGCCAGCCAGCACGCCATTGCGTAACTGCTCTTCGCAACCCTTATTGACCGACTGAATATATTCTTTCGGCACTGCGCCACCAACTATTTCGTCGACAAACTCATAGCCACCGCCCTCTGGCAACGGCTCAACTTTCAGCCATACATGACCGTACTGGCCACGGCCGCCAGACTGACGGACAAATTTACCCTCAGCTTTGACAGTATCGCGAATGGTTTCACGGTAGGCGACCTGCGGCGAACCTACGCCAGCTACAACGTTGAACTCGCGCTTCATGCGATCAACCAGAATATCGAGGTGTAGCTCGCCCATGCCGGAAATGATGGTCTGACCGGTTTCTTCGTCGGTTCGTACACGGAACGACGGATCTTCAGCCGCCAGCTTACTGAGTGCGACGGCCATTTTTTCCTGATCGGCAACCGTCTTAGGTTCTACCGCTACCGAAATTACCGGCTCGGGGAACTCCATGCGCTCCAGCACAATGCGTTTGTTTTGGTCACAGACAGTGTCGCCGGTGGTGACGTCTTTTAAGCCGACCAGGGCAGCAATATCACCGGCCAGTACTTCTTTAATTTCCTGACGGTCGTTGGAGTGCATCTGCACGATCCGACCGACGCGTTCGCGTTTGCCTTTCACCGAGTTCCAGATCACGTCACCGGTTTTGAGCACACCGGAGTAACAGCGAATGAAGGTTAAGGTGCCAACGTACGAGTCGTTGGCAATCTTAAAGGCCAGCGCAGCAAACGGTGCATCATCATCAGCTTCGCGCGTACCTTCTTTTTCACCGTCCTCCGACGTACCGACAATGGCCTTAACATCCAGCGGCGACGGCATGTATTCAATCACCGCATCCAACATGGTCTGCACACCTTTATTTTTAAAGGCGCTGCCGCAGAGCGTCAGAACGATTTCGTTGGCGAGCGTGCGTAGACGCAACCCCCGACGAATTTCTTCGACGCTAAGCTCACCGTCTTCAAGATACTTATCCATCAGTGTTTCATCGGCTTCGGCAGCGGCTTCAACCAAAGCTTCCCTATACTCCGCCGCCTGCTCCTGCAGCTCGGCCGGAATATCAGCAAACCGGGCCTTCATGCCACGCTCGTCCTCATCCCAGTAGATCGCTTTTTCGCGGATCAGGTCAACGACGCCGGCAAACTCTTCTTCAGCGCCTATCGGCAATTGAATTGCCACCGGTGTGGATGCCAACCGCTCCTCGATCATCTTTAAACAGCGGAAATAATCAGCACCCATTTTGTCCATTTTATTAATGAACACCATCCGCGGCACTTCGTATTTATTCGCCTGCCTCCAAACCGTTTCGGTCTGTGGCTCTACGCCCGCATTGGCATCAAGCACACACACGGCGCCGTCGAGCACCCGTAAGGAGCGCTCCACCTCAATGGTAAAATCCACGTGTCCGGGCGTATCGATGATATTAATCCGGTGCTGCGGATACTGCTGCTCCATACCCGCCCAAAAACAAGTCGTCGCCGCCGAGGTAATGGTAATACCCCGCTCCTGCTCCTGCTCCATCCAATCCATCGTCGCCGCACCGTCGTGCACCTCACCCATTTTGTGCGACACGCCGGTATAGAACAGCACGCGCTCAGTAGTAGTGGTTTTACCGGCATCAATATGCGCCATGATGCCGATATTGCGATAAAGCTCGATGGGGGTATTACGGGCCACGGGATAGTCCTTGGTTCTTTACGGTGGTTTTTAACCACAGATTTCACGGATTACGCAGATTAGGGTTGGAGCCCTGGCATCTACTAACCGCGTAGTTTAATGGTTTGCTAGCGCCCTCACCCCAGCCCTCTTCCAGAGGGGGAGGGGGTTTGGGAATGAGCTGGATTGTTTACACTCTTTTGCTGGCGCGTAGTTTAATGATTTATGGAAGTAAATTCTCAGCTCAATATATACAGCTCACCACAAACAAAAAAACGGGCCGCGTATGCGGCCCGTTTTTATGTAGTTAGCTATGTTGTGGTTGGGTTAGTTCAAATCAAGAAGGAGACGCGGAGCGTACGTTAGTACGTGAGCACCGACGACGCCGAGTTGAGCTAACTCAGCCGCAACAGAGCGACTACCAACGGAAGTGGGCGAAGGCTTTGTTGGCTTCGGCCATGCGGTGCGTATCTTCACGCTTCTTAACAGCAGAGC
>CAJQNE010000313.1 GCA_905479545.1 uncultured Gammaproteobacteria bacterium
TTTGGCACCGCGCCAGCCGTAAATCGACTGGTCATCGTCACCCACCGCCGTCATACCTAATTTATTACCGGCGAGCACGCGCAGCCAGGCGTATTGAATACTGTTGGTGTCCTGAAACTCATCCACCAGAATATGCTGAAAGCGGTCTTGATAGTGGGCCAGCAGCTCGGGCTTATTCAGCCACAGCTCGTGGGCACGCAGTAATAGCTCGCCAAAATCGACTAACCCACCCCGTTGGCAGGCCTCCTCATAAGCGTGACAAATTTGTAACATCGCCACGGTAAAGGGGTCGGGGCTTTGCTGAATATGGGCGGCGCGCAAGCCTTCGTCTTTCTGCTCATTGATATACCACTGGGCCTGGCGGGGCGGCCACTTCTCCGCGTCCATATTCAGCGCGGCATAAACCCGCTTAATGACACGCAGCTGGTCCTCAGCATCGAGAATTTGAAAACCCTCGGGCAAACCGGCATCGCGCCAGTGCATTTTTAACAAGCGATGGGCGAGCCCGTGAAAAGTACCCACCCACATCCCCTGAGGCGCAAAGCCAATGAGGTCCGAGATACGCTCGCGCATTTCCCGCGCCGCTTTGTTGGTAAAGGTCACAGCGAGAATTTGATAGGGCGACAAACCCTCGACCTGCATCAGCCAGGCGATGCGGTGCACCAGCACCCGAGTTTTGCCACTGCCGGCACCAGCCAACACCAACTGATAAGGGTCGGCACTACTCACCGCCTCACGCTGGGCGGGATTAAGACTATCTATTATTGAGGTAACATCCATGGGGCGGGGATTTTAGCAGATTCCTTAGCGAGGCTTGACGATATTAATCGCTAGACATAGCCAATAACTCCCTCTACTCGTGACACGCAATCCGTACATCCTTGTTCGCTCGGTCTTGGCATCCTGCGTTGCCTAAATGCTGCTCTGCCGCCTGCATCAACTCAAAGCGCCTATACCTGGACATGCCGCTATGCCACCTAAAGTCACACATTAGAAAATACTCTTTACTTTCACGGCAAAAGGAAGAACCGATAAAAATACTTTCATGGGTAAATAATTTACAATTTGGCCAGCAATTAATCGGAGACCGGCCGTGAAGCCCGCAGCACTCACACAAACCATTAGCAATGAACTACAGGCCATGCGTAAATCTGAACGCAAGGTCGGTCAATTTGTGCTGGCCCAACCCGACAAAGTGATCCGCATGCGTATTGTCGATCTCGCCCAGCAGGCTGAGGTGAGCGAACCCACGGTAGTGCGTTTTTGTCGCGCCGTGGGCTGCCATGGCTTTCAAGACTTTAAACTGGCCCTTGCTCAACAGCTGGCATCCAGTCCCAGCATCGGTCAAATTGCCGTCACCGATAGCGACTCCACCGCGGAATATTCCTTCAAAGTCTTCGACTCCACCGTCGACAGCCTATTAAAGGTACGCGACAACCTCGACCTGGACATGCTCGACCGCGCCGTGCAGGCACTGTGCGCCGCCAAGCGGGTTGAGTTCTACGGTTTTGGCGCCTCCGCTGCCGTGGCCTTCGATGCCCAGCACCGTTTTTTTCGCCTGCAATTAGCCACCGCCGCCTACTCCGACCCCCACCTGCAAAATATGTCGGCGACCTCCCTCTCGCCCGATGACGTTGTGGTCGCCTTTTCACAATCCGGACGTACCAAAGCGTTGCTCGACTCCATCGCGCTGGTCAAAGCCCGAGGCGCAAAAGTCATCGCCCTGGCACCCAGCCAATCGCCGGTTGCCGATGCCGCCACCATTCCCATCACCATTGATGTGGAAGAAGACATTCAAATCTATACGCCCCTGTCATCGCGCATCGCCCACCTCGCAGTTATCGATGTATTGGCCATCGGTGTCGCCCAGCAAAAAGGCCCGCAGCTTGAAGAACACCTGCAACAGTTACAGAAAAACCTCGATAGCTTACGCATAAAATAAAGTAAGTCGTCAAAACAAAAACTTTCACCCCGCACTCTTCATCACGCATTCAAAAAGAGAATAAAAAATGGACAGCAAACAACTCACACCCCAACTCTACGTCGCCGGTCAAATTACCAAAGAAGATATCCCCACCATTGCCGCCCAGGGCTTTAAAGTCATTCTCAACAACCGGCCCGACGGCGAGGGTGAAGGTCAACCTCCAGCCGCCGAAATAGAAGCGGCCGCCAAAGCTCACGGCCTGCAATATATTTACCAACCCGTTGTCGGCACCGCCATAAGCGATGAAAACGTCGAAGAATTTGGTGCAACGATCGCCGCCTGCGCTAATAGCAATAATGGCCCCATATTCGCCCACTGCCGCACCGGCACCCGCTGTACTATTTTGTGGATGCTATCGCAGGCAAAAAAACAGAGTGCTGATGAGCTTCTAGCGACGGCGGCTAAGGCAGGGTATTCGTTAGAACAGGTGCGGGAGAGACTTGAGTTGCTTGGTAAACAATCTATCTAATCACTTAATTTCGAATTCTGTATAGTTAACTTTTATACTGAAAAAAATGAGTAAATTGGCTAAATATTTTTCTTCTGTTCGTAAAAGTTTGCGATATTTATTGCT
>CAJQNE010000314.1 GCA_905479545.1 uncultured Gammaproteobacteria bacterium
ATAAACCGACGAGTCGGTTGCAGAAGTATCGGCGACTTTAAGCGCCGCTGGGAGCATTGCGCGGCCTGTGGGTTTAGCCAGTCAGGCCCTCAGGCTCGTCTTCGACAAAATGGATGCTTTGTTTGGCCAGGCCGGTGCCGACTTCAGAGAAGTAGTCGAACACTTCGTCAATACCTGCGGCGGATAGTATCGATTTTTGATCCTGATACTGGGCAATGGCGGCGGTTTTCCCTTCGTAGCCGATGTTTTGTATGTGCGTTAGTGCCTCGATAATGTCGAGGTGTTTGGGCATCGTGAAGACGATTAAGCGAATGGAATCAAGATTAATGTTGGCCCAGAAGTCGGGGTTTTCTACATCACCAAAAATAACATTGCGACCGGCTTCACGCTGTTCTTTTATGCGTTTTTTGTCGAAATCGACACCACAAACGTCTTTCCGGAAATGGCCATGAAAGGCGTCAAATGCACCGGTACCTACGCGGCCCATTCCCACCACCAATATGGCGGCGTCGCCAATTTCCGGAAACGGGTCCTCGGGTAATCGTTTCTTGTGTTCAAGGCCTTTAATGACGCCGCTCCAGCGTGAATACAGGCTATGGGCATGGGCATTCAGCAGGGCGGCGAATACGAAAGACAGCGACACGGCCAGTGCCATAATAACCAGCCATTCTTTGGCCAACATGTCGTGAGCGACGCTAATTGAGCAAACGATCAGGCCGAATTCGCTGTAGTTCGCCAGGCTCATGGCGCTTAGGAAAGCCGTGCGGCTTCGCAGCTTAAGGCGGGTTAGCCAGACAAAAAACATCGCTGCCTTCACGGGCAATGCTATCGACATAATGATTGCCACTGCAAACATATCGGCCGTGGGGAGCGCGGTGAAACCGATCGACAGAAAGAAGCCGATCAGGAAAATATCTTTGAAGCTCAGCAGCGATTTAGACAGCTCTACTGCTTTACTATGGCCACTGAGCAGCGCGCCAACCACTATTGCCCCTAGGTGCCCGGCTACGCCGACTAACTCAAATAATTCGCCGAATGAAAGCGCCAGGAAGAACCCGGCTAATGGCAGCATTTCACTATGGCCGCAGTGGTCGAGTAGCTTGTTTAATGCAGGCCGTAATAATGGCAATGCGAACAGTAATAATGCCCATGCCGACGGGATTTCACCGGAAGCTGCGGTGACAAAAACCACGGCGGCAATGTCCTGAATAATCAGAATACCAATTGCAACCTGGCCATGGCGGGCACGCAATTCGCCGCGCTCCTCAAGCACCTTTATTGCGCAGACCGTGCTGCTAAAACTAACGGCAAAGCCGATTAAGGCTGCCGTTTGCCAATTCAGGTCAGCGAAGTATTTAAGCCCCAGGTAGCCTAGAACAAGGCTGTTGACTGCCGTGAGTATTACCACAGCGCTCATATGACCCAGCGCACCGGCCCAGATCTCGGTTTTAAACAGATTGCGAATGTTAAGCGTGAGCCCGATGGTGAATAGCAGCAGGGTAACGCCAAGGTCGGCAAGTGTTTGCAGCGATGCATCCGGCTGGATGCCGAGCGCATGCAACGCGAACCCGGCAGCCAGGTAGCCAACGAGAGCGGGTAAGCCTATTTGCTTAGCTAAAAAGCCACAGGCGAAGGCAACAGCAACCCAAATATAATCCATAAGCTAGTCTAGAACATCGGTCGATTGGTGGTGTCGCTAAAAGGCTTTATTCGCCCGCACAGCGCAACACTGTCCCGGGCAATTGTATGGTCAACCTTGTGGCAAAACGACCAACTTACCCGCTACTTTGCGTTCCATCAGTTCAATGATCGCATCCTTGGCATTGTCCAGCGTGTAGGTGTTTGCGACATGCGGTTTTAGCTTGCCCGCTTTTAGTAGCTCGAACAGCTCGATCATTTGGGTCAGAAATTCATGCGGCTCGCGACCGGCAAAGTCGCCCCAGAATACGCCAACAATCGAGCAGCCTTTAAGCAGCGCGAGGTTCAGCGGTATTTTAGGAATATCGCCGTTGGCGAAGCCTATGACGACATGCCGACCGCGCCAGGCGCAGCTGCGAATGGCCGGTTCTGAGAATTTTCCACCCACCGGGTCGTAAATCACGTCAGCGCCTTTACCGTCAGTAAGTTCGCGGATGCGGGTTTTTAAGTCTTCAGCCTCGTAGTTAATCAGCTCGTCAGCGCCGTGCTGTTTGCAGATGTCGAGCTTTTCCTGAGTTGAACAGCAGGCGATGACTTTCGCACCGAGGGCTTTGCCAATTTCAATCGCAGCAATACCAACACCACCAGCAGCACCCAGTACTACCAGCGTTTCGCCGGCTTTTAGCTCGGCGCGGTCCTTAATGGCGTGATAGCTGGTGCCGTAAGTGAACACAAAAGCCGAGGCAGTAACGTCGTCCATTTCAGGCGGAATAGGCATGAGTACCGCGCTGTTTACCGCCACTTGCTCAGCAAACGATCCCCAGCCGGTGAGGCCAAGTACGCGATCGCCGACTTTTACATTCTTTACTTTGCTGCCGACTGACTTCACCACACCCGCACACTCTCCGCCTGGTGAGAATGGTAGTTCCGGCTTCATTTGGTAAAGCTTTTGCACGATCAGGGCGTCCGGAAAGTTAACCGCTGCGGCTTTTACTTCAACGACCGCCTCGTTATCTTTGGCCACGGGGTCGGCCACTTCTTCAACGGTAAGTGTGCTGGGGTGGCCCCAGTCGTTGCACATCAGAGCTTTCATAACGGTCCTTTATTTAATGGGTGGCGTCGTCCCGGGGGCGGCGCTCGAAAATGCTCGTGACGAAAATACGCAGTTTGCCGTGCGACGCAAGCGGAATGCGCCGATTGATTCTTGCCAATGAAATTGGAATACTGCTGTTAATTGATACTAAACACTTTAAAGAGAGCGTGATGCCGCGTTTTATATTCGCTTATTTGTTAATGGCGGCAACTTCTGTAGCGATTGCCGCGCCTGAAACCGTTAGTTTTAAAGGCGCCCGTGAGCGCTTAACGCTTAGCGCCGAGCTGTACAAGCCAGCGGGCGATGGGCCTCACCCTTCGGTGGTAATGCTGCACGGTTGTAATGGCGTTAAGCCGTATTTAAAAACCTGGGCAGAGAAGCTGCAAAGCTGGGGTTACGCAGCGCTGCTGGTGGATAGCCTGGGCCCACGAGATGC
>CAJQNE010000315.1 GCA_905479545.1 uncultured Gammaproteobacteria bacterium
GCTATTCGTGAGGGCGGCCGCACTGTAGGTGCTGGCGTTGTTGCGAAGATAATCGATTAATCGGACGGTTACTTAACTATGAGCGACAATAAGCAAACTATCCGTATTCGCCTGAAAGCTTTTGATCACAAGCTGATTGATAAGTCTTCAAAAGAAATCGTAGAAACTGCCAAGCGTACCGGCGCACAGGTTGTGGGTCCTATTCCACTGCCTACCCGCAAAGAACGCTACACCATCCTTATTTCACCTCACGTGAATAAAGATGCTCGTGACCAATATGAACTGCGTACGCACAAGCGTCTGCTGGACATTGTTGATCCGACTGATAAAACCGTTGATGCACTGATGAAGCTTGATCTCGCCGCTGGCGTAGATGTGCAGATTCGCCTCAACTAAGAACGACTGTAAGAAATGAACAACCGCTAGAAATTCATCGCGACCGACCCGGTCCTCGTCATTGAGGTCGGCAACGTCGCATTTACCGCAACCGCCGTAACTGTCGGGCAACCGATAGTTAGGTCACAGGTGAAACCAGTTCTTCCCCGCAAGAGGATTAGCTGGCAGGCACTGCGAGGGTTAAACCATGAGCCTAGGGCTTATCGGCCGCAAGGCTGGTATGACGCGCGTCTTCCAGGAAGACGGCGTATCAGTACCAGTCACGGTCATTGAAGTACAACCAAACCGCGTAACGCAGGTTAAGTCGGCAGAAACCGACGGATACCGTGGCGTTCAGGTTACAACAGGCACGAAAAAAGCCAGCCGCTTGAATAAAGCGGAAACCGGCCATTTCGCTGCGAATAGTGTGGAAGCAGGCCGTGGCCTGTGGGAATTCCGCTTAGACGAAAACGAAGGCGCAGATTTAGCGGCAGGCAGTGAAGTGACTGTTGAGCTGTTTGAAACCGGCCAGAAAGTTGACGTTAGCGGTACTTCCCTTGGTAAAGGCTTTGCCGGTGCCATTAAACGCCACAACTTCTCTATGCAGGATGCGACGCACGGTAACTCCGTATCGCACCGTGCACCGGGTTCAATTGGTCAAAACCAAACGCCGGGTCGGGTATTTAAAGGCAAAAAGATGTCTGGCCACATGGGTGCTGTACGCAAAACCGTACAAAACCTAACCGTGGTTCGCGTTGATGCTGAGCGTGGCTTGCTTTTGGTAAGCGGCGGTATCCCTGGTCATAAAGGCGGCGACGTCGTTATTAAACCAGCGGTTAAGGGGTAAGCACACATGGAATTGCAAGTACGTAATGGCGCAGCTGTTGAAGTAAATGAAACAGTATTTGGCGCTGCCTACAATGAACCGTTGATTCACCAGGTGGTAACGGCATTTCTAGCGGGTGCTCGGGCGGGAACACGCGCTCAGAAGAACCGCGCTGCAGTCAGTGGCGGTGGCATTAAGCCATGGCGCCAGAAAGGTACGGGCCGTGCTCGTGCCGGTACCATTCGCAGCCCGCTATGGCGCGGCGGTGGTATCCACTTCGCAGCTAGTCCACAGGATCACTCGCATAAAGTGAACCGTAAAATGTATCGCGGTGCGATGCGTTCTATTGTTGCTGAACTGATTCGTCAGGAGCGTCTGGTTATTGCCGATATGTCTATCGACGAAGCAAAAACCAAAAACGCCGTAGCTAAGTTGGCCGATCTGGACGTGACCAAAGGTCTGATCCTGTTGGCTGAAGGCGACGCGAAGCTAGAAATGGCGGTTCGTAACATTCCACATGTGTCAGTGGCATTTGCCAGCGACGTTGATCCGGTATCACTAGTGGGTGCGGACAAAGTTGTTGCTTCGGTTGATGCTTTACGTCAACTAGAGGAGCGCCTGAAATGAGTGCTGCACAGACTGTATTTAGTGAAGAGCGTTTGCTGCAAGTTTTAGTTGCACCTCACGTTTCTGAGAAAACAACGCGTTTGGCCGAACATAAAAACACCCAGGTGTCTTTTAAGGTTCTGCCGGATGCGACAAAAGCTGAAATTAAAGCGGCTATCGAATTGATCTGGAAAGAAGTTCAGGTTCAATCCGTAACCACTTTGGTTTGCAAAGGTAAAGAGAAGCGCAGCGGCCAGACCATTGGTCGTCGTAAAGACTGGAAGAAGGCGCATATCACGCTGGCCGAAGGCCAGGATATCGACTTCGAGAATATCGGCTAAGCCGAGCAACGAGGTAATAGAAAATGGCATTGCAAAAAGCAAAACCGACCTCAGCCGGCCGTCGTTTTGTAGTTCGGGTACTTACCGAAGGACTACATAAAGGCAAGCCGTACGGTCCTCTGCTAGAAAAGCAGTCAAAGACCGGTGGTCGAAACAATCAGGGCCGCATTACGACCCGCCACATTGGTGGTGGTCATAAGCAGCGCTATCGCATCATCGATTTCAAACGCGACAAAGCTGGCATTCCTGCCACTGTTGAGCGGATTGAATACGATCCTAACCGCACCGCACACATTGCGCTGCTGTGCTACGCCGACGGCGCACGCACCTATATCATCGCGCCGAAAGGCCTGGCAGCGGGCGATACCGTTCAAAACGGTACGCACGCTCCGATGAAACCAGGTAACTGCTTGCCGCTACGCAATATTCAGGTCGGTATGACGGTGCATTGCATCGAAATGCGTCCGGGTAAAGGCGCACAGATCTGCCGCTCTGCCGGTACATCTGCTCAGCTAGCCGCCCGTGAAGGTAACCACGCGATGTTGCGGTTACGTTCTGGTGAGTTGCGTCGCATTCCGGTCGAGTGTCGTGCAGTAATCGGCGAAGTGGGTAACGGTGAACATAGCCTGCGTTCACTGGGTAAAGCGGGTGCTTCTCGCTGGCGTGGTATTCGCCCAACGGTTCGTGGTGTTGCTATGAACCCGGTCGATCACCCGCATGGTGGTGGTGAAGGTCGTACCTCTGGTGGTCGTCATCCGGTTACCCCATGGGGTGTGCCGACTAAGGGTAAGAAGACCCGTTCTAACAAGCGTACGGACAAGATGATTGTTCGCCGCCGTAACAAGAAATAGGAGTAGCTGATGCCACGTTCAATTAAGAAGGGGCCGTTTGTAGACGACCACCTGATGAAGAAGGTACTAGCTGCTAAAGAAGCCGGCACCAAACGACCAATTAAAACCTGGTCACGTCGTTCAATGGTCCTGCCCGACATGGTCGGTCTTACCATTGCTGTTCACAACGGTCGTCAGCACATGCCAGTGCTGGTTACCGAAAACATGGTTGGCCATAAACTGGGTGAGTTCTCACAAACCCGTACGTTTAAAGGCCACATCATCGATAAGAAAGCGCGCTAGGAGCTAATGATGCAAGCTGTTGCAAAACTGCGCTTCTCGCGCATTTCACCGCAAAAAGCCCGTTTGGTCGCTGACCAGATTCGTGGCAAGCGAGTAGAAGAGGCCCTGAGTATTCTCCAGTTTAGCTCGCAAAAGAGCGCTGGAATAATACGTAAGGTGCTGGAATCTGCTGTTGCTAACGCGGAAAACAACGCCGGTGCTGATATTGACGAGCTGAAAGTTTCTACCATCATGGTAGACGAAGGCCCGACATTGAAGCGCTTCCGTGCCCGGGCCAAAGGCCGTGGTACTCGTATCCTGAAACGCACCAGTCACATTACTGTGTCTGTTGCTGAGTCGTAACCGGAGATTTAGAGATGGGTCAAAAAGTACATCCGACCGGCATACGGCTCGGAATTTCGAAAGACTGGAACTCAACCTGGTTTGCAACCAAGAAAGACTTTGCTGCCACGTTGTTATCTGACATTGAAGTACGCAACTTCCTTGAGAAGAAGCTAAGCCACGCGTCAGTAAGTCGCATCACGATTGAACGCCCGGCACGCAGTGCCCGCGTTACCATTCACAGCGCTCGTCCGGGCATTGTTATTGGTAAGAAAGGCGAAGACATCGAGAAGCTACGTACTGAAGTGTCGAAGCTGATGGGTGTGCCAGTGCACATCAATATCGAAGAAGTACGCAAGCCGGAAATGGACGCCAAACTGGTTGCCGAGGGCATCGCCCAGCAGCTCGTTAAGCGCATCATGTTCCGTCGGGCAATGAAGCGTGCGGTTCAAAACGCGATGCGCCAGGGCGCACAAGGCATCAAAATTCAGGTGTCTGGTCGTTTGAACGGTGCAGAAATTGCTCGTACTGAGTGGTACCGCGAAGGCCGTGTGCCACTGCATACCTTACGTGCTGATATCGATTACGCAACGGCTGAAGCCCTTACTACCTACGGCATCATTGGTATTAAGGTTTGGATTTTCAAAGGTGAGATCTTCGATCTTTACGCTGAGAAACCGGCTGAACCTGCCAAACCTGCTGGTCGTAAGCGCGCACCTGCAAAACCGAAAGCTGACGCTTAATACTCATTTTTGAGCGTTTCGCTTTACAAAGTTTAAATTAGGATCCCTAACTCATGTTGCAACCAAAAAGAACTAAATTTCGAAAGCAGCACAAGGGTCGTAACCGCGGACTAGCACAGGTAGGTAATGCTGTTAGTTTTGGCGAATACGGACTCAAGTCCGT
This sequence comes from uncultured Gammaproteobacteria bacterium, assembly GCA_905479545.1. Classification (GTDB taxonomy): domain Bacteria; phylum Pseudomonadota; class Gammaproteobacteria; order CAJQNE01; family CAJQNE01; genus CAJQNE01. The sequence continues at coordinate 4,509 of CAJQNE010000315.1, forward strand.
TGAGCGTGGTCGTATCACTGCTCGGCAGATTGAAGCTGCACGTCGTACCATCAGTCGTCACGTTAAACGTGGCGGTAAAATCTGGATACGGATTTTTCCCGATAAGCCAATCACTGCGAAGCCAATTGAGGTTCGTCAGGGTAAAGGTAAGGGTAACGTTGAATACTGGGTAGCCCAGATTCAGCCCGGCCGTATGTTGTATGAAATTGAAGGTGTATCGGAAGAGATTGCCCGCGAAGCGTTCCGCTTAGCAGCTGCAAAACTGCCGGTTAAAACCACCTTCGTTGAACGCCAGGTGATGTGATGAAATCTTCAGAACTGTTGAAAGAATTGAGCGGCAAGAGCCTCGACGAACTTCGCGAGAAGTTGGTTGAGCTGCGTCGCCAGCAAATGACCCTGCGCATGCAGTTGGCTACCGGCCAATTGGCGCAGAACGACCAGGTACGTAACGTTCGTCGCGATATTGCTCGCGTTAAAACGATCATTACGCAAACGATCAAACAGGGTGATGCGGCATGAGCGCCACAGTAACCGGGCCGCGCGTAGTCAGCGGCAAAGTCACCTCGGCCAAGCGAGACAAAAGCATTACTGTGCTAGTTGAGCGGCGCGAGCAGCATCCTCTGTACGGCAAGTTTATTCGCCGTTCAACCAAACTGCACGCCCACGACGAGAGCAATGAGTGTAATGAAGGCGATT
>CAJQNE010000316.1 GCA_905479545.1 uncultured Gammaproteobacteria bacterium
TACCGATGGTGGTGAGTCTAGCTTCCTCCGCGGTGAGCAGGTTGAGCGTTACCGGGTAGTTGGTGAGAACGACAAGCTGGTGAAAGAAGACAAGCTGCCCGCTAAGTACGAGTTGGTACTGCTTGGTATCACCAAGGCTTCACTGGCTACCGAGTCGTTCATTTCAGCGGCTTCGTTCCAGGAAACCACCCGCGTACTTACCGAAGCGTCGGTGCGTGGCATGAGTGACGACCTGCGTGGCCTGAAGGAAAACGTGATCGTCGGTCGCCTGATACCTGCTGGTACCGGTTTCGCCTACCATCAGGAACGTCGCAAGCAGCGCTTTGGCGACACCTTCGCTGAAGCTGATGCAGCATTGATTGCCGGCCTGAGTGCGGCTGAAAGCGACAAAGGTTTAAGTGCGCAAGAAGGCAATGTTGTTGTTGAACAAGCGGTCGAAATACCGGATTTGGGTGACGGTACGCAGGACAGCTAGTGAGCTGCTGGTGTGCCCTGCCAATTGATCTGTATTTAATGCAATTGGCAGGGCTGCAAGTAAGTTCTGAAACACCTTGCGACGCTTGGATACCACTAGCCTCGTAGTAGACGCAATTGAACCAATTAGGTGACATTGCATTTTTTTGCAAAACGCCCGAATCGATAATACGGTGCGGGCGTTTTTGTGTTGGAGCGGCTGGTTCTGGCTGAATGAATGCTCTCTTAGCTTTTGCGCTTGAACTGACGTTAGGCCTGTCGAAGGTTCGTCAATGGGCGAGGTGTAGATTAGATGGAAAAATTGGATAGCGTCAATTTGCGAGTGTCGCCTGCTGAAGTTGGCGAGTCACGAAGCAGACTACTGTGGTCATGGTTGATGCATCCTGCGTTTGTACCGGTTTGCATTGCTATGGGTCTACTAGTTCGGCTTATGGTCTTGTTATTTCTGCCTGTGGAGCAATTTTCTGACTCTGCCTGGTATGTCGCTCGCGCCATCAGTATTGCAGCTGGCGAAGGCTACACCGAAGGTGGCTTACCCACTGCTTACTGGCCGATTGGCTGGCCTGCTGTGTTGGCAGCGGGTTACAAACTAAGTGGTTCCATGCCGCTGACAATCGCGGTGATTAGCCTGCTTTCTGCCGCTGCAATAATGGGGTTGATACTCTGGTTCGCCCGCAATGTGGTGGGCAGCGAGCAAGTAGGGCGGATAGCGCTGCTGGCATATGCTCTTTACCCCAACCATATTGCCTACGCTGGCCAGGCCGCCACAGAAACGTTTTACACTGCAATAATAATGGCCGCGTTTGCTTTGCTTATTGGTAAGCGAAAACACTGGCGCTGGTTAATGGTTAGCGGTCTGCTGTTTGGCTTGGCAACCCTTATTAAACCGCAATCTCTGGGGTTTCCCTTTGGTGCGATAATCGCGATCTGGTTTGTCTATAAGGGTTTTCAGATTCATCAAGCACTACTAAGCGGTGCGTTGGTATATCTGTGTTTGTTTTTGGTGGTTTTACCGTGGTCTTACCGAAATTTTATGGTGTATGACGAATTCGTACTGGTCTCCACGAATGGCGGTGCGGCACTAATTCACGGTGCCAATGATTATGCAACAGGAGGTTTTTTCGAGTACGAAGAGACCCCCGTATTCAAACAGTTTGGCATTCGTGAAGATCAACGCTTCGCCCATCAGCTAGAGCTCGGTAAGTTGGAAAAGCGAGCAGCTAAAGACTGGATAGCTGAGAATCCCGGTAAGTATGTCGCACTAATGCCACGCAAGGCGATGTTACTCTGGCTGAAAGACACCGACGGGTTCTGGAGTGTCGAGTCTAGCCATCCTGAAAAAATAACCATGATTCGTGTGGCGCAGGTCGCCAATATGGCCTTATACGGCTTGGTGTTACTTTTAGCATTGCCAACCTTACTACGGGGGTGTGTGGCGCTGTTTCGTCGGGAAAGCCAATCCGCCCGGCTACTTTTGCTGTTCTGCATGCCAGCGTTTGTCACATTGACGGCAATGGCGTTTACGGGTCAGATCAGATACCACTTTCCGGCCATGCCTTTCCTGTTTATTGCGGCAGCATTTACCGTTTGGTCAATAGCCACAAAGAAGGGGAAAAGTCGGCTGAACGGCTAGTGTAGCTAGAAAGCAGAGTAATTAACCTTCAGGTGTGTTGGAAAGCCTCGCTATTAAAGCGAACTACCGGCATCACTGCTCAGCTCGTTATTCATAGATGTGCTGTGATGAGTAAATGCAAAATATCGGGAAGTTTGGTTTTCCGGAAAGTTTTGATAACCCAACTTTTAATGTTGTTGAAGAATGGAAGCAGATAAATTGGTTAAATTAGCGATCGTTGTTCCTTGCTACAACGAAGAAGAAGTGTTGCCGGAAACCGTCAGTCGGCTAACGCGGTTTGTCGATGATCTTAAAAGTAAAGGCAAAGCCGCTGAGGACAGCGCTATATATTTTGTCGACGATGGTCGTCAGGATAGTACCTGGTCTCTGATTCAAGGCTTTGCTGACAAGCATGACGCTGTAAAGGGCGTGAAACTGTCAAGAAATCGCGGCCATCAAAATGCGCTATTGGCTGGCCTGCATGTGGCCAAGGGCGATGCCATTATTAGCATTGATGCTGACTTGCAGGATGATATTCAGGTAATGGAAACCATGGTCGACCGTTTCGTTGAGGGTAACGATGTGGTTTATGGCGTGCGGAGCAGTCGCGAAAAGGACTCCTTCTTTAAGCGCTCTACGGCGCAGCTTTATTACAAGGTACTCCACGCCTTCGGGGTCGAAGTTGTCTTTGATCACGCTGACTACCGGCTGCTCAGTCGAAGAGCGTTAAATGATCTTAAGTCCTACTCTGAAGTTAATTTTTTCTTACGTGGTGTCGTACCAACGCTAGGCTATAAATCCTGCAAAGTAACTTATGCGCGGCAAGAGCGATTTGCCGGTGAGTCAAAGTATCCGCTGCGAAAAATGCTGGCGCTGGCATTGGACGGCATTACCTCATTCTCGGCAGTGCCGCTGAAGATGATAGCGGCGTTGGGTGTCATAATGTTCCTCGTCAGTCTTGGGATTTCTATCTGGGCTGTTGGTGCAAAACTGTTTTCAGACGGTGTTGTACCTGGTTGGACATCTTCTGTTTTGCCGATGTATCTATTGGGTGGAATCCAGCTACTAAGTTTGGGCGTGGTTGGCGAGTATGTTGCCAAAATTTATATGGAGACAAAAAGGCGACCGCGCTACTTTATCGAGGAAGAAATTTAAGTCACGGCATAGGTTGCGAATCACTAGTTTTTGTTTGGTGCCGTATCGGCACTGGGCATTGTCGTTAAGCGTTAGGAAATACAATGAGTAAAGATCAGCAAAAAGCTGTCGCAGAAGAGTTTGATGGCTATGACGGGTCTTATTCCGAAGCCGTTAACAAGTCACTGGGTATCCCGGGTTTAAAGGTCGATTTTTTCACTCGCGTAAAGGCGGCATACCTGGAACAACTGGTGTCGTCGGAACTCGGTCAGCTATCGGCCCAGAGTGTGCTGGACATCGGCTGTGGTGTCGGCAATTTCCATAGTATCTTGCAGGATAAGTTTCAGCAGCTTAGCGGCGTTGATGTGTCGGAAAAGTGCTTAGGCGTCGCTAAAGCGAAGCATCCAATAGTTAACTATGAGCTCTATGACGGTAGTCGTCTTCCTTATGACGACGACCAGTTCGACGTCGTTTTTACGGTGTGCGTGATGCATCACGTGCCGTCGTCGAATTGGCCCGCGTTTGCTGCAGAAATGCGCCGTGTTCTCCGCCCTGGTGGTTTGGCCGTTGTTTTTGAGCACAATCCGCTTAATCCGCTGACAATGCGAGCGGTAAACCGTTGCCCATTTGATGCCGATGCCGAGCTGTTGCCGTCCAAACGAACAGTGGGGCTGTTTCAAAATACGGGATTTGCTGAAGTGAAACGCCGTTTCATCCTTACTGTTCCGGCAGTGGGCAGGGGCGGTATGGCAGTAGATCGGCTGTTTTCGAGACTCGGCCTCGGGGCTCAGTATTATGTCGCAGCAAAAGCCTAGGGCTGTATTGATAAAATCACGGCTTAGCAAAGTTGACGGGCCTGCCATCCGCAAAGCGGCACGGTTCGGTTTTGCGGGCATTGCGGCGACGCTGGTCTATTTTATTCTTTTTTTGATCATTCAGGCCGTTACTCACTGGGATCGAACGATAGTATCAGTGGTTGCTTATCTGTTCGCGTTGGCTTTTTCTTACTTCGCTCAAAGTCGTTTTACTTTTCGTGTTGAGCGCGATACCGAGGCTCAGGTCGCGCGCTTCATTATCCTGTCACTACTTGGTTTAGTGGTCTCTACTGCTACCGTTGAAGCATCAAAAGTGTTTGAAATATCAGCTTGGGTGGCTGCCGGCATTGTTTGCGTGCTGATCCCTGTTGTTAACTTTATTGCGATGAATTTCTGGGTTTTTCACTCGAAAAGCCACCAAAAAAGTTGATCGTTTGAGTGCTTGTCGACGTTGATTGTCGGCAATAACGCCGCAGCGGACGCCCCCCCCAGTTGCTAATGGCTACGATTTAGCGGCTCTTGAAGCCTGACTTCGCTTGAGACATAACGATAATGTCTGCACCAGCAACATATGTGCTTGCGGGCTATCGAAATTGGCCTATGAGCATT
>CAJQNE010000317.1 GCA_905479545.1 uncultured Gammaproteobacteria bacterium
AGGTCGTTCGTGATAACAGAGCTGCTGCAACTAGTCTCACGTTTCGAACCGTTTCCGCCGATTCACTTTGGTCATTAGAAGCTACGTTTTTTCGCCCCGATAATGACGGTTACTTAAAACTAGCGAAGCAACTTCTTAGCGACTCTAGAGAGCTTCCAAATCTAGATATGTCGTTGCGTTCGTACTACATGCCTGTCGACCAAATAGCTATTGGCACGATTGCCATGGCTGGTAGTGGTGACGACGCTCGCGCCGATGCCATGAAAAAAATAGTGGAGCGAACCGCTATGTTCTATGAAGGTTTGCCTGAGGAAGAGCGTGAAATTGCAATGCAAGTTCATGAGCGTTTAGGCGCTCAGGTTTATCCCGCTATTCTCGATTCCGGACAAAAGCCATCTAGCGACCCTGTTCTTATAACTAACCGCATTTTTGAAAAATTTACTACGGGCCCAGCAGCCGCAGATTTTCTTACAGTTAACGAGTCTAAAATTCTAGACAAAGCTATGGGATACCAAGACCCGCGGCTTGATACTCGCATCGTTGTATTACCTGGTGATGAGGCGTTGATAGCAGGGTTTAGCTACGTATTCGATAGTAGTGACATTGAACCTGAGTACGGTGTTTCAGAGGCACTTTTAGACAAAGATCTCGTGGCCACAACTGACGCATCAGTTGTATCTGCACTGGCGCAGTTGTATCACCTTTTTCCTCCTACAGTTGGCCACCCCGAGTTACCCGGTTTTATGGGGCAAGTGTACGGAGAGGGGCTGGACCTGGGGGGGTACGAAGAAGAGATCGCTCAATATTGCAATGAATACTCAGATGAGCCGGCCCAGCGCCCATACCTGCTGTGCAAAGCGAGTCCAACATCCGAGGCTCGGAATGGTGAAACTGATGAAATCGATGAGATCAGTGATATTTCACTTGTTTTGGATTTGGTTAAGCGGAGCCGTGAAGATGGTGGCGACCCGTTGGATTTAGTCATTAGAAGCGGAGGTCATCAATATTCCGGTTTGTCATCTGGCGGGAACAATACAGTCGTCATTTTGATGGATAACTTTACAGATATTTCGCAACGTGCTGATTCGGAACAACCGGGCAAACACCTGCTGACTGTTGGTGCTGGCGTTTTAGTTACGAAACTTTATAAGTCGTTGAGCTGCCGGGGGTTAGTGCTTCCGGGTGGTCAGTGTCCCAAGGTGAAGTTGGGCGGGCACGTGCAAACGGGTGGTTATGGTTTTTTCACCCGCTCGGCAGGTTTGCTGCTCGATTACGTACATTCATTCAAGATTGTATTAGCGAATAAATCCGTAAAAACTGTCACGCGGCCCTCCGCGGCAACCGCAGGTGATCCGATTAACGATGAGCTATTCAGAGCTGTTCTGGGCGGCAGTCCCGGTTCATTCGGCGTGCTAATAAGCTACACATTTTCCTTGTCACCAGACAGTGCACAGACGACTTCAACGCGATACAAAGGCACGCGCATTTATACGAGTAAGAAGGCTCGTAAAATGATGGATCATATGAGAGCTTGGTCTGATGGGGTTGGGGCAGAAATGAGTGGTTTGGGAACCCCGATTCCTCCGGGGCGGGATTTTATCATCACATTTTCCTCAGCCGCTCAACGTCTCAAACTGCCGTTAATTCGAACGCATATCAATGTTTTGGAAACTGGTGAGAATAACCGTCCGTCAGAGGACAAGTTGCAAGATCCAGCTAACACTAACAACAGCATGAAACTGAAATGGCCGTTTTCGGCGTATCAATGTTTACCTGGGTCCGAGATTTACTGCTTTGGCGCAACAGAACGCAATGGGCAAAATATGTCTCTTTTAATCGATGAGGCTATTAGTCGGTCTCCGGCAACATCGAAAGATGGGCGAGAGCTGGACTTGCCTTATCAGAAGCGTTTGCATTGCAGCAGTAATCCTCTCTCAGAAAAATTTGTTGAAAAATTTTGTGACCAGATGGATGAGATCGTTCGTGGAGGCTTTTGGAGTGACATTAACCTAATAGCTCAAGTTGGAGTGCTGGGTGGGAAGCATGCGGACCCAGATGCCGCAGCACTGAGCGCAATCGAGCATAGGGATGCCGTGGTTGGCTTTACGTTCGACATTTTTCACTCACCTAATCAGAAGGCGCGAGTCAGGGCCAAAGAACTTCAGGAGAAAATCGCAGGCTGGGTTGGTGAGCATTTTAACGATAAGCAGGAACGCCGAATTTTATGGGGTACCTTCGATAGCACATCATTGGCCGACGAGACGGTACGCAAGGCTTATTACCCGAATGATGAGCGTTTTGAGCGCTTAGTTAAAGTTAAGCAGAAGGTCGACTCTGAAGACATATTCCGCAACGAGTTTACTATTCCGCCAACACTCGTAGGTTGAGTTGGGGCGTGTGACCACGCGTTAGCTGAGCGTAATGGTTTAGTTCTAAAAAGCGAGGGTTCGCATAGCGAGCCCTCGCTTTTAAACACTGCCAAGACTTTCGCTAAGCCGCCACGCGACTATTAGTCGCCAATTTAGCATTTGCCATAGTTGTTGTGGCAAACGCTACCAGACCCAGTTGCCCACGGCTGCCGGTTTTAGCACAAAGCGCCTTGATTTGTGAACGGATCGTTTCGCTGCTGGTGGCACGTTGCGTGGCAATTTCATGAGTGCCGGCACCTCGTAAAATCATTGACAGCACCTCGGTCTCAGCGGTGGTTATGCCGAATTGCTCGTTTAGCAGGTGACGGTAGAGGCGAAGTAGACATGGCGGCGATGGGCGTATTAGCACTAAGAATGAAGTTGCGCCTATGGCGTGTTTTTCGTCTGCGCCATGCTGATGCTGACTTGGCTGAATAACAAGCGTTAGCTCGTCGTATTTTGGGTGGCGGAGTTCTATAGCGACCGGACGGTGTTGGCGTAGCGTGGAGAGCAGTGCATGTGCCAACAATTGATGATGCGATTGCTCTGAACATTGCAACTGCTGCCGCTCTAGACACAGCAAACGGCTACGCTGCAATAGTGCTTCAGCAAGCTCGTTCATTTCTGAAACGATCAAATGTTCTGTGATGTGAAACGATGCGATGCCGAGAGCTGCCATATTGTCGCCAGGAAAGTGGCAAGCGGCTTGGTTGTGTGCCGCTTGGTTTGCGGCTATATCTTGTTTAGCGATGATCATGGTGTAGTCCCCATTAGTTATACCCGGCTCCCTATTCGCCGGGGGTTCCTAATGAAGGCGTAACCTTTTTGGTTACGCTGTAACCTATTTGCAGTATAGCTGTGACCATATTCTGGCGATCTAGCCGCTATTTGCCTCGCGCGTCACTAATATGCAGTATTTCCCAGCCGACTTGTTGCATAGCGCCGGGTTTGTATTCGCAGAATCGCCCGGTTTTAATATTGTCTTGCAAATAGCTGCCGATGGCGGGTTCTAGCTGGGCAATTTTTTTAATGGTGGTTCGAATGGCTTTAGTTGCGGCGCTCCGGGCGCGGTCTGCGTGTGAGCTGAATTCACGTGGCCGGCCGCCTATCCCAGTGGCTGCTATCAACTGTTCGGTTACTATGTCCATTTCTGCTTGGTGGCGGGTTAATGAGCCAAGGTCGTTGTTATTTTCGGCCTCCGCAATGCTATCGCGAAGGCTCTCTATGCGCTGCTTATATTGTGCCCGAGCCTGAGGGTCTAGCAGTTCACTGCTTGCCCCGAGGTTATTGGTGACAGTGCAACCTTGGGTTTCATCGGGAGCGGTTTTCTGGGCGGTGTTGGCACTGGACGTCACCAGATCCACTGCCGATATAGGGCGGCCTGCCGAGGTAAGCAGCTGAGACAGATAGTCTAAGCCAGTGGAGTGCCGTACGCGGTGCAGTCGGCCTTCAACGGCGAGCGACCAGTACTGTGCTTCTTTGCGTAACTGAACCCGGCACTGGATAGCTGGCACTGCCGATTTCGTGTTGTTGGGGTTTTTTAACCGTAGTTGTAACGTTTCATACTGTTTGAGGGCGCGTGGAAAATTGAAGTTAGCGAGGTACTTTTCAATCACAGCGCATTCATCAGCGATGTGTGATGTTTGGTTTGGGCGGCGTGAGTCAAGAAGTGCTTCAACTCGATTGATCCGGGCATAACACTCGTAGGCTATTGAGTGCATTTTTCGTTCAGCATTAATGGCGTATAAATAGTGGCTATCGGCGGAAGCATAATCACCTCCGCATTGAGCAAGCTGTCCCAGAGTGCGGGATACCGAGCCTCGATAACAACCGTGGTAAATCAGGGCATGTTGATCTGCATGTGGAAGTAGACGTTCATATAAACGAGCTGCCGCCAGCTGGTGGTCCGCTGAGACGGCTATTTCACTCAGCATCCCCATGCTAATTAGCCAGTATGTATCGGGGGCAATGTCTGAAAAATCATTTCTCACATATTGGTCTAGCTCGGCGACAATGGCCGGGTCGTCTGGCGTTACTTCAGACTGGGCATACAGTAGGCCGATGTGTGCTGAGGACGACTGAGGAAGCTGGCGGCGAGTCTCCTCTAATGTTGGAATGGCGAGTTCTACGGTGTTTCGGTGCCAATGTAGTTGGTGCAGCATTGCAAAATATAACATCCAAGCCATAAGGTTGGAGTTGCCAGAGCCATGCTCTAGCGCCTTCACTGCCTGAGCTTCAGCATCGTCAAAATGCCCAGCTATAGCGAGTCGCAGTGCTTCGTGAGTCATCGCTAACCAAGTTGGTAGGTTGTTTTGCAATTCTTCAGCGATTTTTTTAAGCATGGACCGGGAGTGATCGGCCTGCACGAAATTGCCTGCTTCAAGGGAGTGCTGGATTAGTTCTTCAAGCCCTAAAACCTCAATGCGTGCATTGCCCGCCTGCTGAGCCAAAGTGATGATGCGTTGCGCATCTGATATCCGAGTCGCAATGTTGCCAGGCTCGTAGATTGCTTGGGCGGTGAAATGAAGAACTTGTGCGTGAACGACGGGGTCGTCGCATTTCTGGCATAAATCCCGTGCTTCATGAGCTTGGCGTTTTGCTTCTTCACGCTCGTGCGAGTAAAGCAGTGCCTGAGCGAGCCTGGCCATCGCCAGGCTGCGCAGTGCGATTTCATCGGCCTCAGCTAGTTCAAGTCCGCGCCGAAGCTGGCTAATTAGTTTAGGGCCCGTGTTTCCTATATCTGTCATTGCGCCACAACCAAGCGCGGCGCGAATAGCGTCCCGGCCGCTCTTAGCGTTGCACGCTTCGTCAAATGATAAATTGAAGTTTGTCTTTGCTTGTTTGAATTCGCCCAGCGCCAGTGATGACCTGCCTGCCACAAGATAGGCCTCCGCTGCGTCACGATGGTTATCTCCACCGCTTGCTAGTAATGCATTAAGCGATAGCGAGGATAATTCCAGTGCTTCTTCGTAGGCGCCTGAGCGGAGCGCCGCAGTTGCCGCAGTCCGTAGCCTTTTAATTACGGTGCCTAATGGCGATATCGGCAACGACGCGTGGTAGTGTCGAGCCACTGTGGATAACGGAAATGCAATATCGGAGCGAGCCCGCTCCATTGCGAGAGCGATATTCTGGTGCAGCTGCTGACATTGCTTGGAGGTAATTTTTCGGCTAAAAAACTCTCGGATAAAGTCGTGATTAAAGCGGTAGTCACTCGCCAGGGTAGGGGCTGCGCCGACGCTGAGGCGTTCTACTATGTTCAACTCTAGTGCTGGTGCCAACAAGCTTTCCGGCTCGGAGCCTGAGTTGTTTAGCGCCATTACCAGTAGCCGGGAACTGAACTCGCGACCAATAAGGGCTGCTGTTGCTAGCGCTTCGAGACAGTCTGGTGAAAGCAGACGAATTCTCTGCTCTAGAATGTCTTTCAATACCAGTGGCAGCGCCGCCCCATCTAATTGATTCCGCTGCGACTGTAGGCGAGCGAACTCTGTGAAAAATAGCGGGTTGCCGCCCGAAACAGCTTCAAGTTCCTCAGCTAGTTTGGGCGTTATTAGCTCGCCGGTAAACTGTTTGTACAATTCTGCACTGTGCTGCTCATTTAGCCCGCCCAGTTCAATGGTATGACCTTCTCTGGCGACCTTGGCCAAAGGCTGCGATATCTCGGTAGAACTTTCGGCTTCTTTAGTTCGGTAAGCGCCAAGGATCATTAACGGGACTTCAGCAAGTTGGCGCATGATGTAGAGCAGCAGCGTTAGCGAACTTGCATCTGCGGCGTGCATGTCATCGAATATGATTAGTAATTTTGTGTTTTTGCAGGATTCTGCCAACACTTGAGATATGGCTTCGAACACCCGCAGCCGGGCACCTTCGTTCAGCGTTATAACCCGTCCGTCCGAGTGGTGTTGATTAAAGGTCGCTGGAAGCCCCCCGCGGAGAGAGTCGGGCAACTCATCGAGATCGAAACTCCCTGTTAGCAGCTCACTGAACCTTGCTTCCCCGATAATGCTGGCGCAGGACTTCAATATGCCTTTCCATGGCCAGAAGGCAGGAGCCGAACCAGCTTCCCAGCACCGGCCCCAGGCTGCAACAAATCCTTGATTACAGGCTTGCGCTTCGAAAGCACGGGCCAGCGTTGTTTTTCCGATGCCCGGTTCGCCGCTTAACAGTTGTAGGGTTATTTGACCGTTGCTTGCTGCTACCATCGCACGCTCGAGCTCTGAGAGTTCAGCGTTTCGACCAACGAAGTTTTTTAGCTCCAAACTTCGCTACTCCTTCATTTGATAATCTTCCGCCAGTTTACATAGTCCCAAACGTTTCAACGTGTTGAAAGGTTACCAATTTGTACATTTAATGTGCAGTCCGGCGGCGAATCACGGCTCCTGTTGGTGTTGGTTATGATTTTTTTCGTGCTGGCTGGAAATTTTAGTTGTTAGTCTGCAGCTGACCCACATCCGCAATCGCCAAAAACTGTGTCCGCAGCTGCTGCAGCAATGCCAACCGATTGGCTTTAACGGCTTCATCGTCAGCCATCACCATCACCCCATCAAAAAACGTATCGACCGGTTCGCGCAGGGCGGCGAGGGTATCGAGAGCGTCGGCGTAGTCGCCGTTGGCGGCGGCTTGTTTTACCGGCTCGCGGGTGGCGGCTAAAGCTTCGTATAACAAGCGTTCTGCGGCTTCGCTGAATAGTGAGGTGTTGACGCTATCGTCAACTTGGCCGGCTTTTTTCAGCAGGTTATTTACTCGCTTGTGGCCCGCAGCCAGCGCGGCGGCTTCGGGGCGCTGCACAAAGCCTTTGAGGGCTTCGAGACGAGCAGCGAAGTCGATGGGTTTACGTGGTTCTACCGATTGCACGGCG
>CAJQNE010000318.1 GCA_905479545.1 uncultured Gammaproteobacteria bacterium
TTCTTCAAGGCGAATAGCCATGCCGACTGAATCCTGCACGCCGTAGCGGCACCAGGTACTACCGACGCAGCTTTTCACCGTACGCAGCGACTTGCCGTAGGCGTGCCCGGACTCAAAGCCGGCTGCCACCAGCTCTTCCCAAATGAGCGGTAGTTCGTGCACACGGGCACCGAATAAATCGATACGCTGACCGCCTGTGACTTTGGTGTAGAGCTTGTATTTTTTCGCGACTTCACCGAGCACAATTAGTTTCTCTGGCGTTATTTCGCCGCCGGGTACACGAGGCACGACAGAGTAGGTGCCGTCTTTCTGCATATTCGCCATGTAGTAGTCATTGGTGTCCTGCAGAATGGCGTGCTGTGGTTTCAGCACGTGCTCGTTCCAGGTGCTGGCGAAGATAGAGCCGGCTGTTGGTTTACAAATTTCACAACCCAGTCCGCCGCGACCGTGTTTTTCCAATAGGTCGGTGAAGGTTTTGATGCCTTCAATACGGACGATGTGCTCAAGCTGCTGACGGGTGTAAGCAAAGTGCTCACAAAGCGAGTAGTCCACTTCTACGCCGGCTTTCTCCAGTTCAGCGTCAAGTACCTGCTTCACCAACGGCGCACAGCCACCACAGCTGGTGCCAGCTGTGGTGCATTCTTTCAGGGCGCCAAGCGTCGTTACGCCATCAGCGATGGCGCCGCATAGAACCCCTTTGGAAATGTCGTTACAGCTACAAATCTGGGCTGTGTCAGGCAGCGCGTCTACGCCCATGCCAACAGCTGCCGTACCATCAAAAGCAGGCAGAATTAAGGCTTCCGGATGCTCCGGCAAATCCATATCGTTTAGCGCCAGCTGCAGCATGCCGCCGTAACCTTCCGCTTCGCCGACCAGCACCGCGCCAAGTAACCTTTTGCGATCTTTATCGACCACCAGCTTCTTGTATACGCCGTTAGTATCGTCAATAAAGGTGTAAGCCTGAGCGCCTTCACTGGTGCCTTGGGCGTCGCCAATAGAGGCGACGTCGACGCCGAGTAATTTAAGCTTGGTGCTCATATCTGCGCCGGTAAAGGCGGATGAGGTTTTGCCGTTTAGCTGGTCCGCAACCACGTTAGCCATACTGTAGCCGGGAGCGACTAACCCGTAGATTCGATCATTCCACAGCGCACATTCGCCAATCGCGTAAACGTCGTCGTCGCTGGTTACGCAGTGGTCGTCGATAACCACTCCACCGCGTTCGCCAACCGCGAGGCCAGCTTCGCGAGCGAGTTCGTCGCGGGGGCGAATGCCAGCCGAGAACACGATCATGTCGGTTTCTAGTTCACTACCGTCAGCGAATTCCAGTTTATGTACGCTGTTATTGCCGTCGGTAATGTTCTTGGTGTTTTTGCTGCAGTGAATTTTCACTCCCAGCTCTTCAATTTTGCGGGTCAGCATCGCGCCGCCGCCGGGATCAAGCTGCACCGCCATCGGGTAGGGGGCGAACTCAACCACGTGGGTTTTAACGCCCAGGTTTTGCACCGCGTTGGCACACTCGAGGCCGAGCAAGCCGCCGCCGATAACGACGCCTGATTTTGCTTCTTTACCGGCCGCTTCAATCTTCTCGAGATCTTCAATGGTGCGGTAAACAAAAATATTATCGCGTTTGTGGCCGGGAATCGGCGGAACAAACGGATAGGAGCCAGTCGCAATAACCAGCTTGGTGTAAGCGACAGTGTAACCATCGGCCAGCGCAATTTGCTTTTCGGTGGTGTCGATGCCAATAACACGGCTATTCAGGCGGATTTTGATGTTCTTCTCGCCAAACCAATCGACCGTGGTCATCGCCAAATCGTCGGCACTTTTGCCGCTAAAATAGGCGGATAGCTGCACGCGGTCGTAAGCCGGCCGCGGCTCCTCGGCGAGCACTATGACTTCCCAGTTGTCGTTGTCGGCCGCCGCCATTTTCTCAACGAATCGTTGGCCGACCATGCCATTACCAATAACTACAACGCGTGGTAGTGGGGTGGTGGATAGAGTGTCATTAATGTCTGTCATAGCGATGCTCTTGTTCTGGCGTTTGATTTAGGTTGCGGCCCGCCGGGAGAGAGGTCGGCGGGCCGCTGGGTTTCCCCTTTGTGGGGAGGTTGGGCGGTTAAAACGAGTAGTTGACGTCGAAGGTCAGGCGGTCGGTATCGGCCGCAAATTCATCGGCGTTGTACATGGCTAACTTGCCAAGCACGGTTAAGCGTTTACTAAGCTTCTTCACCAGCACAATGTCGATTTCGTCGCCGTAGTCGGCGCCGCCTTCATCGGCTGAGAAGTCGTGGTAGATTAATTTGGCAACGATGCCACCAAACTTTGATTCCAGTGCCAGCGATAAATCACGCAGGCCGGTATCGGGTGTAGTCAGGAAAATGTCGGCCCAACCGTTGAACTTGTGGTTAGTGGCGAGTGGGAAGGTCACTGCCTCGTTGCCGTTGTCGCTACCCAGCAGCTCATAGCCCAGTGTTGCTTTGAACTTGCCGGGGTTTATGCCAATGCTGTAGTTGATGTAGTCGGCTGAAAAGCTGTTGCTGGTGCCGTTGTTATAGTCTTCATAATCCGACTGCTTGGCGTATTCGACGGTAGTGAACAGGTTCAGACCGTGGCTGAGCTGATACTTGCCGTCATAACGCAGGCCCAGGGTTTTGGTGTTGTTTACGCCGCCGCCTTCTACGCCCAACCACAGCCCATAGACTGATAGGTTGCTTGCCTTGCCGAGCTTAAACTTGGCGTTAACCATCGCGGAGCTATCCAGCTCAATGGTATTGAAGAATATAAAGTGCGACTTATTGAAGTAATAGAGCTCAAGGTCGAGCGCTTCAGCTGCTTTGGTCTTAAAGGTAACACCGTCGAAAGTCTGCTCGTTCTGGCGCCAGCCAACGTTGCCGATCATGCGGGCGTTATTAACGATGACGCGTTGCCGACCGATCGTGACATTGCTGCCGTGACCTTCATACTGCAGATAAATTTGATTGACCTGGCTGCCGGTCGGGTCGCCAATGATGAAGCGCTGCTTGGTTGCGATGTCAGCCGGGGTGCTTGCATAGGCTTCGCCGCCAGCGGCCGATACACCTTC
>CAJQNE010000319.1 GCA_905479545.1 uncultured Gammaproteobacteria bacterium
AAAGTGCCAACGTTTGAACAGGTGTACCACTGGCGTTGTGAACAGGAGCACAAGCTGGAGCAAGCAACCGGTCGGCGGGGGATGAGTGATAGCCAGATTGAGCGCTTTATTCAGCATTACGAACGACTAACCCGCTGGAACTTGCTGAGTTTGCCGTCACAAGCAGATGCGGTATTTGAATTAAATAAATCGCACGGAATTGACGCCGGGCGAATTGAGGCAACTGCGCTTTAGCTCGCGGTGTCGAAGCAGTACAAAGGCGGACGTTATTTCAGACAAGATTGAAAAACCGGTATTTAAGCATGCAGGCAGCTGGGTATTCACCGACCTGGATGGCACGCTGCTCGATCATCATGACTATAGCTGGCATGCCGCCGAGGCGGCGTTGTCGCTGCTTAAAGAGTCCGGCATACCGGTAATTATCAACACCAGTAAAACCCGTGCTGAGGTCGCTGAGTTGCAAGCAAAACTTGCGCCGGGAATGCCTTACATAATCGAAAACGGCGCGGCCGCGATCGTGCCGAATGATTGTTGTTTGATCGCCGATAGCACAGAGCTGAAGCCGGATTTCGCTAGCCGGGTTAAAGTGTTCGGCATACCCCGCGAAACGATTCTGCGGACGCTGGAGCCGATGAAGACAAGGTTTGATTTCACCGGCTTTAGTGAATTGTCGGTCGATGAGCTAGTAGACGTAACGCAATTGCAACCAGCCCAGGCTGCTATGGCGTTGCAACGAGAGTATTCCGAGCCGCTGATATGGCGGGATGGCGAAGAACAGCTGCAGGAACTAACCCGGCAGTTGGCCGAGCAAGGTTTAAGCGTGACCCAAGGCGGGCGCTTTGCGCATATTGCTGGCCCGGCGGACAAAGGTGCCGCGATGCGTTGGTTAGTGAAGGCGGCCGTTAAAATACCGAAGCTTGTAATCGCCCTGGGCGATAGCGACAACGACCGGCCCATGTTGGAACAGGCTGACTGGCCGGTGGTGGTTCGCACACCCGCCCACACACCATTGATCATTGACCACCCGAACTGTTTGACGACCGAACTTACCGGCCCTGCAGGCTGGAACGCAGCGATTCATTCGCTGCTGCAATCTCACTAAGGACACCCTAGTAAATGGCAGATTTTCACCAGAACGGCATTATCACCACACTGCACAACCTTGGTAACCGGCCGATTGAAGACCTTGAGGCCGAGCTTGTTCAATTTTCAAAGTCGCGGCCGATGTCGCTAATTTTGCCGTCGCTTTACTCTGAGTTAGAGGGGCCGGCGCTGGGTAATATCATTGCTGAGCTGAGTAAGGTGCCGTATTTAAGTGATGTGGTTATTGGTCTGGACCGGGCTGATCAGAGCCAGTATCAGCATGCGCTAGGTTTTTTTGACCAGTTGCCGCAACAGCATCGGGTTTTATGGAACGATGGCCCGAGACTGCGCGCTATTGATGCCGAATTAGAAAAGCATAAATTGGCGCCGTTAGAGCCGGGCAAAGGTCGTAATGTCTGGTATTGCCTCGGTTACGTGCAGGCGAAAGGTGAGTCGCGAGCCATTGGCTTACATGACTGCGATATTGTTACCTACGACCGAAGCTTGGTTGCCCGGCTGATGTATCCGGTGGCTAATCCGGCGTTTAACTATGAGTTTTGCAAAGGTTATTACGCCCGTACAGCGGAAGGGAAAATGAATGGCCGGGTATCGCGGCTGTTGGTAACGCCGTTGCTGCAGGCGTTAAAAAAAATGTACGGGCCACTGGATTTTCTAGAGTATCTAGACAGCTATAAGTACCCGCTCGCCGGTGAATTTTCGATGCAGGTGGGCGTTGCTGAGGATATCCGTATACCCAGTGACTGGGGGTTAGAAATTGGCGTATTGGCGGAAGTTTATCGCAACTATTCGACACGGCGTTTGTGTCAGGTCGACATAGCCGATAGCTATGATCATAAACATCAGGAGTTGTCGGCTGGCGACGATGAAGGTGGCTTGTCGAAGATGTCCATTGATATTACCAAGGCGGTTATTCGTAAATTGGCGACCCAGGGCGTGGTGTTTAATCGTTCTAGTTTCCGGTCGATGAAGGCAGCGTATTTCCGTACCGCGCTGGATTTAGTCGATATGTATCACGATGAGGCAACGATTAACGGTTTGAAATACGACGTGCACGCCGAAGAGTCGGCGGTTGAACTGTTTGCCAGCAACATAATGAAGGCAGGTGAAAGCTTTTATGCGAACCCGAGTAAAACGCCATTTATGCCAAGTTGGAATCGGGTGCGCAGTGCGATGCCCGACATTATGGAACAGCTGTTGGAAGCTGTTGAGGCCGATACCGCTGAGTTTTCAGCTAGCTAAAGCAAGCGGGGTGAAGAACTATGACTGAAGCTAATCAGAGCACATTGGATAACCTGAGAAGCCGTATAGCTGATCATTTAGCGGTTATTTACCCGCAGGGCGATAACGTCGCTACCGGCGCGGCGATTATCGATTTAATGGGCTTTGACGGCGCTATCTCGGAACCGCAGCAGCACGCTAACCATTGGGACGAATCTGATGTGGTAGTTATTACCTACGGCGATTCAATACTTAGCGATAGTGATGAAAAGCCGCTAAAAACGCTGAGCCGTTTTTTGCATGCAAGGTTGAGTCAGGTCGTCAGTGGCGTGCACATTTTGCCGTTTTATCCCTACACCTCAGATGATGGTTTTTCGGTTATTGATTACTGCGAGGTGAATGAGTCGTTAGGTAGCTGGGACGATGTTCGGGCGATTGCTGCTGACTTTAAGCTAATGGCGGACTTGGTAATAAACCATTGTTCAGCCCGCAGTGGCTGGTTCGAAAACTTTAAGCGTGGTGAGTCGCCCGGCGCAGGCTATTTTTTTGAAGCCAGCCCGGAAGATGACCTCAGCGACGTGACCCGGCCGCGCGCCTCAGCGCTGCTGTACCCGGTGCAGACGGCTGATGGCGAAAAGCATGTGTGGTGCACCTTTAGTCATGACCAGGTGGATTTGAATTTCGCCAATCCTCAAGTG
>CAJQNE010000320.1 GCA_905479545.1 uncultured Gammaproteobacteria bacterium
GAGTAGCAACGACGCGCTTAGTAATGGTTTTGTAAACAGCAGGCTCTTCAACCAGACACATGATTTCGCCGGTAGCTGAATCTACACGCTGGATAGGGCCGCTGCCTTGCTTCCAGATTTTACGTGCCGGGTGTACCAATACTTTTTCGGTGACGGTGTTATAGGTTGCAGGAACTTCAACCAGAGTGGTCTTCTCAGGAGCAACCAATACTTTTTCAGTTTTAGAGCCATACTGAGCCGGGATGATTACTAGCTTCTCGGTAGCGTCTTCAGCCAGAACCTTCTCGGTGCCAGGCGCATACTGAGCCGGGATAACCTTGATTTTGGTTGATGCTTCTTTAACCAGCAGTTTCTTGGTGGTGGTTTGAATTTTTGGCTGAACATAAACGCGGGCATAACATTCGCCAGCTTCAGGGTTCGGCGGCAAATCAGCATTACCACGAACGCCAGCAGTAGCGCTTGCAGCAGTGTTAATGTTGGCAGCACGAGCAGCGCGGGCATCCAAAGCAGCTTCGCGCTTACGCAGCTCAGCTTCTTTCATGGCTAGTTGGGCTGAACGAGCATCACTACCCGAGTTTGCAGTGGTCTGGTAGTCATTAGAGGTGGTGGCGCAACCTGACAGCAATGCTGCACTAAGTACTACACCAGTCGCGACGATACGCAATGATTTCATCCGTTTTTCCCCTTGTTAGGTTAAAGGATTAGCTTGATAGAGAGTTTAAATTTCCGTGCCGCAATTGAATGAAAGCCATTCTATTAACGGTTTCCTCTGTCAATAACCGACCGATTGAGAATGGTTCGGGCACTGACAAACGGCCCGCAGCGCGGACTTGACCCGCATCATACGGATTTTATTTAGTTTTTTATAGTGAATGTTGCATTGCGACATAATATTTACGCTACCTAAAGTAAAAACCAGCCGTATTCGGCGTCATTAAGCTGAGGTAGGCCGGCAAAGTCGCCTCAACCAAGCAACATAGCCATACCGACGGCTAAAAGCAGCAGCGCAAATAAGCGCTTCATCGTTGCCGCCGGCAGGCTGTGGGCCAACCTGGCACCTAGGGGCGCAAAACAAACACTGGCGGCCGCGACACCCACTGCTGCGGGCCAATAAACGAAACCACTGGAATACGGTGGTATCAATGAGCTATTCCAGCCGAAAAACATAAACGACAACGACCCGAACAACGCTATTGGTAGCCCACAAGCGGCGGCGGTCGCTACTGCCTGTGGCATCGCAACCCGATAGTGCGTGAGATAAGGCACGGTGAGGGTGCCACCGCCAATGCCACAAAGTGCCGAGATAGCGCCAATAACATTACCTGCCAGCAACAAGCCGAGTGGCCCTGGCAAGTTAGCGACTCCGGCTGGCTGGCCGGCAATCAACAGCATCCGCAGTGCGATAAGCAGCGCTCCCACCGCAAAAACCTGTTGCAGCAAATCACGGCTCATTAAGTCTGCCAAACCGCCACCCAACACTGCACCTAGCGCGATGCCCGGAATAAGCTTTAACACCAACGGCCATCGGACAGCACCCCGTCGGTGGTGAGCGACTATTGATGACAGCGCGGTGGCGACAATGGTGGTTAACGAGGTGCCTAAAGCAAGGTGCATAATTACCTCGGCATTAATGCCCTGCTGGGTAAACACCAGCACCAGCACGGGCACAATGATCATGCCGCCGCCAATACCAAACAAACCTGCGAGCGTTCCGGCAACCGCACCAGCGGCTAAGTAAAGAGGCAAAAATTCCACGTGGTGATTGTTCCTGTTAAAGCAAATTGGACAGTCAGAACGCCCATAATGAACGATTTCTGCGATGGATAGCCAAACGGCTTATTACTGTGATGCGGTGCCACCGCTCAGCAAAACCTCACGGCAGCCGATACAATAGTGATTCAGCACCATTACTTACGATAGCTACCCCCTCTGATTACCCGACCTACGAATTCGGCGTAATGACTTATTGACTACCCAGTTCGTGGCCCGTATGGCCACGCCGGAGCAACCATGCCAGGCCTTTTTACCGGCAACCCGCAGCAGCATCTAGAAATTCAACACGCCAGCGGAATTCAGCGACTGACTGGATTGGCGGTTATTGCTCTGGCACTGTGGATAACCACCGCAAGTCTGGCCTCTGCGGCATCACTACAACAACAGCGCGAACTCTACACTCAGGCCAAGCAGCAACTAAAGTCCGGCAAGTTTTCCAGCTACCGCAAAACCAAATTAAAACTGCGGAACTATGCTTTATTCCCCTATCTCGAATATCAGGAAATACGCGCGGTAATTGCCAAGCCGACCCGGCTGCTGCCGCCGGCCAATAATCAGCGGTTAATAGAATTCGAACGAAATTATCCCGACTTCCCGCTCCACCGCGCGTTGCGACAAAACTGGTTATGGGGACTCGCCAAGCAGCCGGATAAGTCTGCCTTTATCATTTATTACCGCGATGTTCGGGACCGTAACCTGTTTTGTACTTACCTCACTGCCAAGGTGGCATCCGGTAAGTTGGATGCGGCGGCAAAAACGCTGCGCCGTCATTGGGCCAAATATGGCCCGCCCGCTAAGGGCTGCGATGAAGAAGTCGCGACAATGATTAAAACCGACCGTCTCAGCAATAGCTGGTTGGTGGAACGCTTGCTTCAGGCGATGCGTGAGGGCGAAACAAAAGAAGTGCGGTATTTACAAAGTCGGTTACCCTCAGGCTCCGCTGGTCGGGCGGCTACCTTTTTAGCTACCGATAAAGACCCACGTGACCGCAATCGCGAGCGGGCCAAAGTGGCCCGCAGCGGCAAACGACAAGGCGATGACAGCCTCTATACCCGGCTAACCATCTTGCACGGCATTAAAAAGTACGCCCGAAGAGATGCTCTTGATGCGAACGCGCTGTGGCAAACATTGAGTCGTACTTATAGTTTCCGTCGTCAGGATAAGGACGCTATTCAGGATGAATTAGCTTACCGCGCGGCCCGACAGCAATTGCCGATCGCGAACCAATGGCTTGCCGCCGTGCCGCCCGACAGACTTACCGAGGCGATGCACGACAGTCGCCTGCAACTCGCCCTTCGGGCGGCCAACGGCGCTGATTGGGATGGCTTACAGCAGTTTGCCAACAAGCTTCCGGCAGAGGCTCAAACCGAACCGCAATGGCTGTATTGGCGGGCGCGTGCTGCGGAGGCGCTAGGCCAGCAGTCGCGCCAAAAGAACTCAGAAAGACAAGCTAACGCTAAACAAGCTCAGCGACTTTATAGCCAGTTAGCGGAACTGGAACATGATGAGTATTACGCCTTTCTGGCGGCCGATCGGCTGAATAAGCCTTATGCCTTAAGGGCCCGGAGCACGACCGCTAACCAGAATATAAAACAGCAACTCGTCGCCCGGCCGGACGTAATTCGGGCTAAAGAATTGTTTGCCATTGGCAAGAATGCCGATGCCCGTCGGGAGTGGTGGGCATTGCAAAAGCGGCTGAATAAAGATCAACAGCGGCAGTCGGCTATCCTGGCCCAGCAATGGGGCTGGCACCGTCAGGCCATCGGTGTGTTGAGTGTGCTCGGCGAGCGGCACGATTTGATGCTGCGCTACCCGCTCCCCTGGCAAGAAATTATCGGCCCGCAAGCCGAAAAAAATGAAATTCCGTCGGCCTGGGCGTTCGGAATATTACGTGCCGAGAGCATGTATCAGCCTGACGCAAAATCAGGCGCGGGTGCCTACGGGTTAATGCAACTGATGCCTGCCACAGCAAAACAAACCGCCAGGCGTGCCAACGTCAGGCTCAGAGGAAACCGCCAACTATTCCAGCCCGCAACTAATATTCCACTCGGCACGTATTATTTAGGGCAAATGATGAACCGTTTTGACGGGCACGCCGCAGTATCAACCGCCGCTTATAACGCTGGTCCGAACCGGGTGCAGCAGTGGCTACCTAAACGCAGCAACGTGCCGGTCGATATTTGGGTGGAAACCATTCCTTACAATGAAACTCGTCGCTATGTTAAAAAGGTAATGCAATATGCGACCGTGTTTGATTGGCGACTGCGTGGCCAACAGACCCCACGGCGTATGATTGAGCTAATGCCGACGGTGACACCACGCGGCGGCAATTTGACAGCGAGCCAGTAACAGCAGACCAGCTCGCTAATATAAGTAATGGGTAAGTCGATAGTACGGAGGCAAATATGCTGGAGATGCGACCAAATTGCGAATGTTGCAACCGGGACTTGTCGCCAGCAGCAGAAGCCTTTATTTGCTCGTTTGAATGCACTTATTGCTCTGACTGCGCCAACAATAAACTAGCCCTCTGCTGCCCGAATTGCGGCGATAAGCTTGTTAACCGACCGCAGCGAACCGGCAAAAATCAACTCGACCACCCTGCCAGCACCACCCGCATATTTAATCCCGAAGGTTGCTCGTGAACAACCTTAACGCGTTATTAGTGGGCGGTGCAGTTCGCGATCGCTTACTCGGCTTGCCGGTGCATGAGCGCGACTGGGTCGTGATCGGCAGCACGCCAGAGCAGATGGCGGAACTGGGTTTCCGCCCGGTGGGTAGTGACTTTCCGGTGTTTCTGCATCCCGATACGCAGGAGGAGTATGCGCTGGCCCGAACCGAGCGCAAGCAAGGCCGTGGCTATCATGGCTTTACGTTTAACTCCGACCCGTCAATTACTCTCGAAGAGGATCTGTCACGGCGCGACCTGACAATAAATGCCATGGCCGAAACCGCTGACGGGGTATTGGTTGATCCCTACAACGGCCAAGCAGACCTCCGGCAGAAAGTGCTACGGCATGTTTCACCGGCCTTTGCCGAAGATCCGGTGCGGGTACTGCGCTTAGCGCGCTTCCACGCCCGGTTAGCACCGCTAGGTTTTACCGTAGCGCCGGAAACACTGGAACTCATGCGCGGCATGGTCGCCAGTGGCGAAGTCGACACGCTGGTGCCTGAACGAGTGTGGCAGGAATTATTAAAGGCACTACAGGCGGCAGCTCCGCGTCAGTTTATTGAAACCCTGCGTAACGCCGATGCTCTGCAACGAATTTTGCCAGAGGTGGATGCCTTGTTTGGAGTAGACCAACGGGCCGACTACCACCCGGAAATAGACACCGGCCTGCACACGCTAATGTCGCTGGATGCCATCACAATACTTAGCGACGATCCGTTAGCCCGTTTTGCCACTCTGGTTCACGATTTAGGCAAAGCGGTTACTCCCGATCACATCTTGCCCAGCCACCGTGGCCATGAAGAAACTGGTGTGCCGTTGGTAGAACAACTCTGCCATCGATTAAAAGCACCGCGGGAATATCGTGAGTTAGGCGTGCTAACCAGTCGATGGCATCTACACGTCCATCGGGCGTTTGAGCTTAAGCCACAAACACTACTAAAATTTCTTCATGCCTGTGACATTTACCGGCGACCGGAGCGGCTGGAGGCCTTATTATTAGCCGCTGAGGCCGATTCTAAAGGACGGACCGGCTTTGAAGATCGCGACTACCCGCAAGCCGATTTTTGCCGTGACTGTGCTGCGGCAGCCCGCCAGGTTGATAGCAATGAAATCGCCAAACTGGGGCTCAAAGGCCCTGCAATTGGCGAGGCGATGCAAAAAGCGAGATTAGCGGCTGTAAAACGAGTTGTATTGGCCGCTCGTGAATCGCAATAATAAAAACCTGGCAGCACATTAATAAGCAATAGCGGCTCAGGACAGTTCGTCCTATGCCAGCTATCCCTTAACGTTTTCTATGTGCTGTTTTTGGCTAGCTTTCAGGAGCTACTTGCCCTTCGCCGCGTCTTCGGCTTCAACCCGGCGAGTGATATACCACTGCTGAGCTATGCCGAGCAGGTTGTTCACTACCCAGTAAAGTACCAGACCGGAAGGGAAGAAAGCGAAGAAGATCGTCA
>CAJQNE010000321.1 GCA_905479545.1 uncultured Gammaproteobacteria bacterium
GCATCGGCGCGGTGCTGTTCACCGCCAAAGTAGAAGCGGGTGCCACCGTAGTGGTATTCGGCCTGGGTGGTATCGGTCTTAACGTTATTCAGGGTGCCAAAATGGTCGGTGCTGGCAG
Source organism: uncultured Gammaproteobacteria bacterium (assembly GCA_905479545.1). Lineage (GTDB taxonomy): Bacteria > Pseudomonadota > Gammaproteobacteria > CAJQNE01 > CAJQNE01 > CAJQNE01. The sequence continues at coordinate 119 of CAJQNE010000321.1, forward strand.
AGTTATCGGCGTGGATTTAAATGACGACCGCGAAGAGCTAGGCCGCCAGTTCGGCATGACCGATTTTGTTAACCCATCAAAAATTGATGGCGATTTGGTTGAATATCTTGTTGAGCTAACCGGTGGCGGTGCTGACTACAGCTTCGAGTGCATCGGCAACGTAAACGTTATGCGTCAGGCATTAGAGTGCTGCCATAAAGGCTGGGGTGTTTCGACCATTATTGGTGTTGCGCCAGCGGGTGCTGAAATCCAGACCCGGCCGTTCCAGCTGGTTACCGGGCGGCGCTGGATTGGTTCGGCGTTTGGTGGGGCTAGAGGTCGTACTGATGTGCCTAAAATTGTTGATTGGTATATGGACGGCAAGATCAATATTGATGATCTGATTACGCATACGATGCCGCTGGAGAAGATTAATGATGGGTTTGAGATGATGGAACGGGGGGAGAGTATTCGGTCGGTGGTGGTTTATTAGCGGCAGCGCTGCTGCTAAGCTGCGATAATTATATAATAAACAAAAAGCAGATAACGAGCTAGAGCATGCTTGAAAAAGAAAGCGACATCGAGCGAAAGTTTATCGCCAAGCTTGAAGAGCTGAAATATACCTATCGCCCTGACATTCGCGACAAGAATGCTCTGGAGCAAAATTTCCGGCAAAAGTTTGAAGCGCTGAATCACGTGCAACTCACTGACGCCGAGTTCGCACGTCTGCGTGACGAAATCATCAACGCCGATGTGTTTCAGGCCGCTAGGCAGCTGCGCGAGCATGGCTACTTCCCGCGGGAAGATGGCACGCCGCTGGACTATATGCTGGTCAACATCAAAGAATGGTGCAAAAACGATTTTGAAGTGATTAACCAGCTGCGTATCAACAGCGATAACAGCCACCATCGCTACGATGTAATTCTGCTAATTAATGGCTTGCCATTAGTGCAGATAGAGCTAAAAACGATCAGCGTTAACCCGCGCCGTGCCATGGAGCAAATCGTTCAGTACAAAAACGATCCCGGCAACGGCTATACCAATACGCTGCTGTGTTTTATGCAGCTGTTTATCGTTAGCAACCGCAGCAAAACCTATTACTTCGCCAATAACCATAGCCAGCATTTTGCTTTTGACGCTGATGAGCGTTTTTTACCTATTTATCAGCTAGCCGATAAAGACAACATAAAAATCAACAACCTGGACGATTTCTCCGAGCAGTTTCTCGCCAAATGCACGCTGGGCGAAATGGTTAGCCGCTACATGGTGTTAGTTGCCAGTGAGCAAAAGCTGATGATTATGCGCCCATACCAAATTTATGCGGTTAAGGCGATTGTCGATTGTATCCAACAGAACCGCGGCAACGGCTTCATTTGGCACACCACGGGCAGTGGCAAAACACTTACCTCCTTCAAAGCCTCGACACTGCTGAAAGACAACCCGGATGTTGATAAATGCCTGTTTGTTGTGGATCGAAAAGACCTCGACCGCCAGACACGCGAAGAATTTAATAAGTTTCAGGAAGGCTGCGTAGAAGAAAACACCAATACCGAAACGCTGGTGCGCCGTTTGTTATCGGAGGATTACGCCGACAAAGTCATTGTCACTACCATTCAGAAACTAGGCTTGGCACTGGACGAAAACAGCAAACGCAGCCAGCAGCACAAGAGCCATGGCAAGCTAACGTATAAAGAGCGACTAGAACCGCTACGCAACCAACGTATCGTGTTTATTTTTGATGAATGTCACCGCTCGCAGTTCGGTGAAAACCATAAGGCCATTAAAGCCTTTTTCCCGAAAGCCCAGCTGTTTGGTTTTACCGGTACGCCTATTTTTGACACTAACGCCAACTACAAAAAATTTGAAAATGATGTCGAAGGCAACCAAGCCGTCGGTTCCTACGTCACCACCAAAACCATCTTTGAACAGCCTCTGCACGAATACACGATTACCCACGCCATTGAAGACAGCAATGTGCTGCGTTTTCATATTGACTACTTCAAACAGGGGGAAAAAGCTGAACCCGACGGGCAAAAAGGCGCGGGCAAAAAACTGCCAAAGGCAAAGCCCGACGATGCGGTAAGTCAACGGGCCGTGGTGGAATCTATATTGGAAAAACACAACGCCGCCACGCATCAGCGGCGCTTTAATGCCGTGTTGGCTACCGCCTCCATTAATCACGCCATTGCCTATTACGAGCTGTTCAAGCAGCTACAGGCCGAGCAGCTAGCGCAGGCAGCCGACTACGAGCCGCTCAATATCGCCTGCGTATTCTCGCCGCCCGCTGAAGGCAATAAAGACGTAAAACAGCTGCAGGAAGATTTGCCACAGGAAAAAGCCGACAACCAGCAAGACCCGGAAAAGAAAAAAGCTGCGCTTAAAACCATTATCGCCGACTACAACAGCCAGTACGGCAGCAACCACAGCATCAACGAGTTCGATCTTTACTACCAGGACGTGCAGCAACGCATTAAAGACCAGAAATACTCTAACAGCGATTACCCGCACAACAATAAAATTGATATCACCGTTGTGGTGGATATGTTGCTAACCGGCTTCGATTCCAAATACCTCAACACGCTCTACGTCGATAAAAACCTCAAGCACCACGGTCTTATTCAAGCGTTTTCCCGTACCAATCGCGTGTTGAACGACACCAAGCCCTACGGCAATATTCTCGATTTTCGCGGCCAGCAAAAAGCCGTGGACGACGCCATAGCCCTGTTTTCCGGCGAAGAAACGGGTGGCCTACGTGAAATATGGCTGGTGGACCCGGCCCCCGAAGTGATTGACAAATACGAAAACGCCGTTGCCGCCATGGCGCAGTTTGTTGAGCAGCACGCACCACAAAACGCGGCTACAGGCGAAGGGGTGTGTGAGCCAGAAGCGGTATACAACCTTAAGGGTGATACCGCCCGTATAGAATTTGTTAACCGTTTTAAAGAAGTGCAGCGGTTAAAAACCCAGCTGGACCAATACACTGATTTAGATGCTGCACAAACTGAAAAAATTAGCAGCGTGCTACCCGAAGAACAGCTGCTGGCGCTAAGAGTGTCTTACCTGGAAACTGCTCAACGCCTAAAAGCCCAGCAGGGAAAAAGTGGCGAAGGTGCCAGCGACAACCAGAGTGAAATTGATCAACTCGATTTTGAGTTTGTACTGTTCTCCTCAGCGCTTATTGATTACGACTACATCATGGGGCTGGCCGCTCGCTTTAGCCAGCAAAAGCCCGGCAAACACACCATGAGCCGCGAGCAATTGGTGAATATGCTTGGTGCCAATAGCAATCTTATGGAGGAGCGTGACGAGATTATTGCCTACATCAACACCCTGAAAGCCGGTGAAGGCCTCAGCGAACAACAAATTAAACAGGGCTTTGAAACCTTTAAAGCACAACGAGCTAATAGCGAAATTAGCACTATGGCCGAACATCACGGCCTGAAAGCCGACGCGCTAAACGCCTTTGTAACCACTATTTTGGACAGAATGATTTTTGACGGCGAAACCCTTAGCGATCTGTTTGAACCACTGGAATTGGGCTGGAAAGCCCGCAGCCAGGCCGAACTGGCATTAATGGAGCAGCTGGTGCCGTTTTTAAAGCAGCAAGCCCAAGGGCGTGAGATATCGGGATTGGCGGCTTATGAGTGAGCCTGAAAAAGACGACAAGCAAGCGTTGGTGCCTCGGTTGCGGTTTCCTGAGTTCCTGCACGAGGAGGAATGGGATGAAAAGCCTTTGGCAGAGATACTAAGCATAGGCAACGGAAAAGATCATAAACACCTTCCCGACGGCGATATCCCAGTGTATGGCTCGGGTGGTTTTATGCGCTCAGTGAACGAGTATCTCCACGATGGTGATAGCGTATGTATAGGTCGAAAAGGCACGATTGATAAGCCTGTCTTCTTAACCGGCAAGTTTTGGACGGTTGACACTCTTTTCTACACTCATTCGTATAGGCAGGCTTTACCGAAGTTTGTCTTCTCACTGTTTCAAAAAATTGAATGGCTTAAACACAACGAAGCAGGAGGTGTGCCGAGTTTATCGAAACGGAATATCGAGAAAATTGAAGTTGCGATACCTAAGGAAAAAGAACAAAAAAAAATCGCCGATTGCCTCTCATCCCTCGATGCACTTATCGATGCGCAGGCGGAAAAAATCGAAGCCCTAAAAACCCATAAAAAAGGGCTAATGCAGCAGTTGTTTCCACGCGAAAGTGAAACTGTGCCTCGGCTACGGTTTGTTGAGTTTCGAGAGGCGGGAGAGTGGGTGAAGACCACTTTGGGCCAATGTCTTTCAAAACACCCGGAATACGGTCTTAACGCCTCGTCGGTGCCATACGCTGAAAGTTTGCCAACATATCTCCGAATAACTGACATTTCTGATGAAGGTCAAATTCGAAAAGATCAAAAAGTATCTGTCGCTGCGAATGTAACAGACGAAAACTATCTAGAAAGCGGTGACATAGTAGTCGCCAGAACCGGGGCCAGCGTTGGTAAGCCTTATAAGTACAGATTGGAAGATGGAAGGTTAGTTTTCGCAGGCTACTTAATTCGAATAAGCCCTGACTCCGAAAAGTTGAGCTCAGAGTTTGCATTTCAATTTCTTTTTACTGCTTTGTATTGGAAATGGGTAGCGCGCAGCTCTGCACGCAGTGGGCAACCTGGAATAAATGGCAACCAATATGCATCCATGCCTCTAAGGCTGCCACCAAAGCTCAAAGAGCAAAAAGAAATTGCTAATAGCCTTTCTTCTGTCGATTCAGTAATCGCCGTACAGACTGAAAAGCTAGAAGCCCTCAAAACCCACAAAAAGGCTCTGATGCAGCAACTTTTTCCTAGTCCAGAGGTGATTTCATGACGCTGGAAAATGTAGCTCAAGAAATTCACGAGATGGATGAGAATATTGTTCTTATTTATGCATTTAACGGAACAGGAAAAACTCAGCTTTCTGTTGCTTATAAGGATCGTACGAAAGCAGAAAATGACGGTCAACATGTGGGCGTCTATTACAACGCATACAGCGAAGACCTGTTTGCGTGGGACAACGATGAAGAGAACGATGGTGCGAATATAAAACTAAATATATCGCCAAGCAGTTTGAATCGGTTTCACAGCTTTTTATACGATGACGCAGAAGCGGTGACGAGAAAAATGGCACCGTACAATCCCAAATTCCGGTTCGAGCTTAAACCTTTTGACGATCTTGAAAAAGGTATCGAATCGATTAGTTTTTACTCAGAAGAAGACGAAGACCAGCCGATAAAAATTTCACGCGGTGAGGAGCGAATTTTCGTATGGTGCTTTTTTCTCGCTTTGTTGGATGTTGATGGTTGGGCTGACATACAGGATTCGCATATTTTTATTGACGACCCTGTGTCGAGCCTAGACGATCATAATATATTTTTAACAGCCGACACTCTTTTTGAGCTTATCGAGCAAAACTATAAAAAGAAACGCATCGTAATTACCACTCACCATATTGGCTTGTTTTCTATGCTCGCTAAACGTTTAACTAAAGGTGAGCAAAGCGGGCGATATACAAACTTGACTGGATTGCGGATTCTAAAACGTGTTGACGATCAAGTGGTTTTAGAGGCTCCTCAGCGAAATGTCTTTCTCTATCATTTGCATCTTTTGCAAGTTCTGAATGAAGCGCGCGGGAATCAGTTGTATACCTATCATTTTGGTTTGTTGCGGCAGTTGTTAGAAAGTGTCTCATCGTTCCTAGGTGTCGGTCGAACTGGATACGCTCTTAGTAAGATTGGTGTTGAGAATGTCGATAACGTCATGCAAGTTATTAATGCCCATTCACATAAAAGCGTGTACTACGATCAGACGGAAATGATGAGTGAACATGAAGTGAGTTTGTTTACTGATATTTTTAACAAGCTAGTCGAGAGCTTTCCATTCCAGTATGCAGCGTGATGCAACTGATGAGTGAACTCATTTTCTACACCACCGAAGATGGCCAAAGCCAGATTCAGCTGCTGGCCGGTAACGATACGGTTTGGCTCAGTCAGCTGGAAATGGCTGAGCTGTTTAGCGCCACCAAGCAAAATATTTCGCTGCACTTGCGCAATATTTTTGCCGACGGAGAGTTAGACCAAGAAGCAACTGTCATGGAATCCTTGACAGTTCAAAAAGAGGGGGAAAGGGAGGTTCGCCGGCCTGTTACCCGTTATAACCTCGACGCTATTCTAGCGGTAGGCTATCGGGTGCGCTCTCCGCGCGGCGTACAGTTTCGTCGCTGGGCCAACACGGTGCTTAGTGAGTATTTACAAAAAGGCTTCGTGATGGACGACGAGCGCCTTAAACACCCGGATGGCCGCCCCGACTATTTTGACGAAATGCTGGCGCGCATCCGCGATATTCGCGCTTCGGAAAAGCGCTTTTACCAAAAAGTGCGTGATCTGTTTGCCCTTGCCAGTGACTACGATAAAACCGAAAAATCGACCGGGCAGTTTTTTGCCACGGTGCAAAACCTGCTGCTTTACGCCGTAACCGAACAAACAGCCGCAGAGCTGGTAGAGGCGCGCGCCAACCCGAATGACGCACACTTTGGTTTGCTGAGCTGGAAAGGTAACAAGGTACGCAAGCAGGATATTCTGATCGCTAAAAATTACTTGAGCGAAGACGAAATCGACACTCTGAATCGGCTCGTCGTGATTTTTCTGGAAACCGCCGAGCTGCGCGCTAAGCGACAAACGCTAACGCCGCTGGCGTTCTGGCAAGATAACGTGGGGCAGATTATTACCGCCAATGGTTTTCCCCTGCTGGAAAGTGCCGGTTCTATTAGCCATGCGCGAATGGAGCAACAGGTTAGCGAGCAATACGAAGGTTACAGCCAGCGCCGCAAAGCCTGGCAGGCAGAAGCGGCAGACGCTGAAGACGAAGCCGAACTAAAAGCCCTGGAAAACAAGATTAAACACAGGAATAAACCTTAACCATGACGCAAGAACAACTGAGCCAGCTAGGTAAAACCCTCTGGGCCATTGCCGATGATCTGCGCGGTGCCATGAACGCCGACGACTTCCGTGATTACATGCTGTCGTTTTTATTCCTGCGCTACCTTTCCGATAACTACGAGGCGGCGGCCCGAAAAGAGCTGGGCTCAGATTACCCCGACGTGCCTCAGGATGTGTTGCGAGAAACGGGCGTTACCAGTCAGCTGCACCTGTGGTACGAAGAAAACGCGGATGATATCGCGCCGTTTGAAAAACAAATGCGTCGCAAGATGCACTATGTGATTCACCCAGATTTCCTTTGGGGCAGCATTGCCGAATTGGCTCGCACTCAAAATAAAGAGTTGCTGCAAACCTTGGCTCAAGGTTTTAAGCATATTGAAAACGAGTCGTTC
>CAJQNE010000322.1 GCA_905479545.1 uncultured Gammaproteobacteria bacterium
CTCAGCGGGTATTCGGGATTTACGGCACGGCAGCATTCGTCCGGAAGATTGGCAGAACATGGCCGACCCCGACTCACACGACGATAGCCGGGCACCCTCGCCGCTTAGCCAAAAACCTAATATTCTGATGCTGGTAGGCACCCGCTCCACCGCCTTGCCAGAGAAGGTCACCAAAGCCAAACACGACTTGCTAGTGCCGGTAAGCAGCGGCCTTGGCTTGCATAGCAACCCGGAATATCGGCTTGAATCGCCGAAGCTCACCCGCAAACTATTAGCCGCTACCGATCACATCGAATTGCTGTGGAACGGCAATGTTTACGCAACGATAGAGCGTTGGTTGAACGGTGAGGACATTGAACCGCTGACTGAGGAGCAAATGGCTCGGTAGGCTTTTTCGGCGACTGCCATAAACCGCTGTAGGTGTGAATTCATTCGCACAGTTTTGACGCTCCCGCCAAGTTGAGCGTTGTGCGAAAGAATTCACAGCTACAGGACATCGCTGTTCAACGGGCTTCAAGCAGTGGCGCTGAAATCCGGTACCCGATATTTTAAAAATCAATAATCATTATTACGATTAACGATTTTCAATATGAATAGCCGGACCCTACAATGCCGCCCTCTCAGACTCGCCACAAAGCTCCCCAGCATGACTAAGCCTGAACTACGCGACCAAACCAGTATTCTCACTGCCATAAAAAGCGTACTCGCAGCATTCTTCGGCGTGCAGAGTGCGGCCAACCACCAGCGTGATGCGCAAAGCGACAGACCTGCTTTGTTCATCGTGGTGGCAGTGGTGATGACCCTGATACTAGTGGTTGGCGTATGGCTCGGTGTTAAGGCGTTTATCGCCGTGAATGCCCCTGACGCAGCAACCACCAGCACCAAAAAGGCAGGCGCAGCCGACTCACAGCCCGCCGATGCGGCAGCAAAAATTCTGGCAGATCCGGCACCCATCGACATGCTGGCAGCCGACACCATCGAACACCGTGTCGCCCCCTGCCTCAGTTGCCACAAAGACGCTGACCTGAATACCGCCGGTGGTTACATCCCACGCATAGCCGGTAAACCGGCTGGCTATATATACAATCAGCTACAGCACTTTCGCTCAGGCCGCCGCCGCAATTTGGTGATGGCCGAAATGGTTAGCCACCTCAGTGACGACTATCTCTGGGAGATGTCAGAGTACTTTGCCCAACGAACAGCCGACTACCCCGCGCCGTTGCCGGTGAGTGACGCCGCAAAATTTGCTCGTGGCGAACAACTTGCCCTAAAAGGCGACGGTGACATTCCCTCCTGCAGCAGCTGCCATGGCGACAATCTCGTTGGCGTGCTTCCCAGCATCCCCGGCTTACTTGGCCTGCCTGCGGATTACACCATGGCGCAGTTTAGCGCCTGGCAAACCGGCAGCCGCCAAGCGGCTAAGCCAGATTGCATGGGCCACGTTGCCAGCCAACTCACCATCACCGACCAGCAAGCTGTAGCTGAATGGTTAGCCAGTCGCGAGCTACCACAAAACGTAAAACCTCAAGTCGGTGCAACACCCGACATATGCGGCTCGGTAACGTTACCTTCAAGCGAAAAAACCCAACCAGAGCAAGCGCTGTCGCCTGGTGCTTATCTCACTAAGCTCGGCAACTGCGCTGGCTGCCACACTGCCGATGACGGTGCCGAGATGGCGGGTGGCCGTGAAATTGATAGCCCCTACGGCACATTTATTACGCCCAACATCACCACCGGCGGCATTGGCGATTGGAGCAGCGACGATTTTTATAATGCCTTGCACCATGGTCAGCGCCCCGACGGCAGCTCACTTTACCCCGCCTGCCCATTCCCCAGCTTCACCCATATAAGCCGCACTGATAGCGACTTAATTTTCGATAACCTGCAGTCGTTACCCGCGGCCAAAACCGCGCAGGCAGATCATCAGCTTAGCTTCCCCTATAAGCACCGGGCGCTACTGAAACCCTGGCGGGCTCTCAAATTCGAAGCTAGCACTGACTCATCTGCAGCGGCACAACGCAATACCGGGAAATCAGCTGAATGGAATCGCGGCGCCTATTTGGTGAAAGGCCTGGGCCACTGTGCTGAATGCCATAATGAACGCGACCGGCTCGGCAAAACAAAAGCCAACGAACAGCAAAGCGGCGCACTGGTTGACGGCTGGCACGCAGGCTCATTGAATGGCACAGCCGGAGTACAGAGCTGGAGCAAGCAGGCAATCGCTGACTGGCTGCAAACCGGTCGAAACCAGCACGCTTCTGCGTCAGGGCCTATGGCCCAGGTTGGGCATAACAGCTTGCAGTACCTTAGCGACCCGGATGCTCTTGCCATGGCAAGCTACCTGAAAGATTTGCCAGAATTTTCTGCTAAGCCGATCACGGGCATTCTTCGGGTGCCATCGGCAGCCGGAACCCGCCAGTACGTTGCAGGGAAAAGCATTTACGCGGAACGGTGTGCCAATTGCCATGGTGCCACCGGCGAGGGCAGCACGACGGCGCTACCACTAGCAGGCAATCGAGTTGTCACAGCTGAGATTCCCATCAACCTCATACAGTCCCTTATGCACGGTGGCTACGGGCCCGCGACGCAGAACATTCCGCGCCCATTTGGCATGCCACCTTATCAACCGCAGCTCTCCAACAAACAAGCCGCTTCGGTGCTTACCTACATTCGTAACGACTGGGGTAATAGCGCAACCGCCATTGCGCCGGAAGATGTTGAGCGTTTTTATCATCAGTAATCAGAACGTGTCCGAAGTGCTATAAACCTAAC
>CAJQNE010000323.1 GCA_905479545.1 uncultured Gammaproteobacteria bacterium
CGCCTACGACGCGGCCCGGCGCGGTCTGAAAGTCGCTGTAATAGATCGCACCGACTGGGCATCCGGCACGTCATCGGCGTCGTCGAAGATGATTCACGGTGGCTTACGCTATTTGGAAAACCTCGAGTTCAGCCTGGTTAAGCACTCGCTGGCGGAGCGGCGCACCTTGTCGCGCATTGCCCCCCACCAGCTCAGGAAGCTGCGACTGCTTATCCCGGTTTATAACGACGACCGTGTTGGCCGGGCCAAGTACAAAATGGGACTGGTTTTGTACGACGGTCTGGCGGGCGGTAGTCAACCGGTTGATAAACACGAACAACTTTCCAGCCGCAATATTCTTGAGCGCTACCCTTTCATTAAGAAAGAAGGCCTGGTCGGCGGTTTTACCTACGGCGACTGCCAAGAAGACGACGCCCGACTCACTTTTGAAATTGTCGAAGGCGCTTATTACGCCGGCGCGGTAACCGTAAACCACGCCAGTGCCGAGCACTTAATTATCGAAGACGGCTGCGTGGTTGGCGCGGCGGTAAAAGACAAGCTCAGCGGCGAACAAATAGACGTTCGGGCACAGATCACAGTGAACGCCGCAGGTCCATGGTCGCCCGAGCTATTAGACGCGACCGCCGGTGAACAGATACGTCGCGTAAAAGGCGTGCATCTGGTGATGCCTCCTATGCCAACCACCGAAGGCCACAACGACGCAATGTTTGTCACATCACGCGAAGACGGTCGCGTGCTGTTCGCCATTCCCTGGTACGGCCAAACGCTACTCGGCACTACCGATAGTGACTACAGCGGCAAAACTGACGACTTGAAGGTTAACCTTCAAGAAATTGACTACCTCATTGCCGCCGCCAACAATTACTTTGAAGACGACGTCTGGACCCGCGATGACGTTCGCGGCGCGTTCGCAGGTTTACGCACGCTGAAAATGGAAGACGCCAAATCAGCCACCAAAGCCTCACGCGACTGGTGCCTGGAGCAGCCCTACCCCGGCTTGCTGATGCCGCTCGGTGGCAAGTACACCACGGCCCGTGATGATGCTGCGAAAATTGTGAACGAAGTAATAAAGGCCGGCAGCTTTACCAATACTGAGGCCTGTACCTCCAGCAAGCGACCGTTGCCCTGGTGTCCGCTCGGTGATTTTGATAGCTGGCAACAGCAAGCAGAGAGTCGCTGCGTAAACGCTGGCCTCGACCCCGAAACTGCTCATTTTGCGGCCAAGCGCCACGGCCGGCATATCGACCGGCTACTGGCTATTGCCAGCAGCAACCCGGAACTCGCAGAGCGAATAGCAGATAGTGTGCCGTTCTGCTGGGCTGACGTAGTAAACGCCGCCCGACGCGAAATGGCAGTAACGCTCGACGACATACTCCGTCGACGGATGCCGGTGGCGGTGCTAACCCGGCTTACCGAAGCGCAACTGGAAAAGGCCGCCAAACTGGCGGGCCGTGAACTAGGCTGGAACAACGCCCAGCAGCAGGAACAAATCGACTTTATGCAACGTCGATACGCTCACGACTACGAGTAATCTACACCTTCTTTGCGTTGCTAATCAGGCTTGGTCGCGCGTCACAAAATCCTAACGACCTTGCGTAGAAGTACAGGTCGTTTTTTTAGCGCTCGAAATAAAACCAACCTACAACTGCTTTTTAGAGCGAGACAAAACCGTCCATAAGGACGGTGCATTCATAAAAATATTCAGTCCATTCGCGCAGAATTGAACAAGCAGACCGTGGTGAGGCGATACGACATACCGGCTATTAGCCTGAAATAGCCCCGGAACCCCGTGTTTTGGCCACATATTTTTTACATAACGCGATATTTTGTGTTGTTTGGCGCTGAATGGTTAACTTCTTGTCGTAAACGGTTAATATCCACCGTGCTAGATAAAATTTACTAGATAAAACACCAAGTAGAAACAATCTACCCCACTAGTAGAAACAGCGACATAACTTTTGCCGAGGAGTAACCATGCGACGGCTATTACACTCTACCGCTACGGCGGTACGTTCCACTGCACCCAAATTTTTATTGGCTGCAGCATCAACTATGGCGGTTTCCACCGCTGCCCACGCGTTTCAATTTGAACTAGGAAACATAACCGGCTCGCTGAACAACCGAATTGGTTATGGCGTAGCTTGGCAAACGTCTCCTGCTGACCCTCAGCATATTGGTATTGCCAATGGCGGCACGGCCAACTCGGTTAACTTCGACGATGGCCACAAAAACTTCCGGAACAATAACGGCACGCCGGTAACCAGAGCATTTACTTTTGACTCGGAGCTTTCAGCTACCTGGGGAAACTTTGGTGCCTATATTGCTGGTCGTTACTTATACGATAGCCGCAATGATGACCCCAACCTTCATCCTAATCGAGCGGTCAGAAATGAGATTGGCGAAAAATCAGAGCTACTCGACGCCTATGTCAGTGCTCTAATCGAACTGCCAAATCGCACCGCTTCATTACGGATAGGTAGTCAACGCCTATCTTGGGGCGAAGCGAAAACACTTACCGGCGGCATACTGGAACTGAACCCACTGAATGTTACGCGATTCCGTAAGCCCGGCGCGCTGCTCTCAGAAGTCATTGAGCCCATTCCAATGATATTCGGCTCAATAGATATTTCTGAGAATGTTGCACTCGACGCCTTTTATCAACTCGATTGGCGCCGTACTGAGCCTGACCCTACCGGCGCCTACTTTTCCAGTAACGACTTTGCTGCAATAGGCGGTGAGTTTATCGTTGCTGCTGGCAGCGGCACCATCGGTGAGCCGGAAACATTTGACCCCTCCGGTAGAGAGTTCAACGAAGCGGGCGATGCGGTTGTTGTTCCGCGAGCACCAGACAGAAACCCTTCGGATAGTAATCAATGGGGCGCAAAGCTTAGCTGGTTCGCTCCGCAGCTAAATGGCACGGAGTTTGGTTTCTACGCCGCGAACTACCATAGCCGTCGACCACTTTATTCCGGCATATCGACCACCGGCAGCATCCCGACCGGTCGCTACTTCACCGAATACCCCGAAGATATCCAAATGGCAGGCTTGACCTTTAACACCGAAGAGCCATTCTTCGGTACCGCAGTATCCGGAGAGTTCACCTACCGACGTGGCTTGCCACTGCAGATTGA
>CAJQNE010000324.1 GCA_905479545.1 uncultured Gammaproteobacteria bacterium
AGTCATCCCAAGCCGCTTCATCGTTATTCAACGCGCTTAGCGTCGACACCGTATATCCGAACAACGGCGTGGCTAAAGCAGCGCGAATAACCGGCGGACGCGGGTCGGTAATTGCCAATAACAGTCGCAATACGCTATCAGCCTCAACGCTATGCCAAACGCTGGCCTGGTCGGTTCTGATGGCATTGATACCCCGCAGCTGCAATTGCTGCTGTAACTCGGCACCCTCAGAGTTTTTCCGAATAATGACGGCGATATCCCCGCCACTCACTGCTCGCCGCTGGCCTTCAGTGCTAACAATTGCTGCACTACCGTTCTGAGCGGCTTGCAATATATAAGCGATGGTATTGGCGCAATGCTGCAGCGACTCCTGAATAGAGTTAGCCGGCGTTCTGGCGGTTTTTCCCTCGCTATCCGGTAAACGCAGTAATGTCATTGCCGCGCTACCGAGCTCCTTTGGCAAAATTAATTGCTCCCGCTGTTTCTCGGCGGCAGCGACCGGTAAATAATCAATTTCATCGAGCACAAACGGCGAACCACGCCGCAGAAAAAGGGTATTAACGGCATCAATTAACTCGGGTGTTGAGCGCCAGTTGGTTTTGAGGTTGTAGCTATTTTCGGCTTGCTTGCGGGCGTTCAGGTAGGCATAAATATCGGCGCCGCGGAACGAATAAATTGCCTGCTTCGGGTCACCGACCATGAAAACCGGCATGGCTGCTTTACCGGGTTGGTCGGAACCTACCGGTTCGCCTGATTCAGATAAAGGCTCGTCGCCGACGAATAACCGATAGAAATTATCAAACTGCAGCTCATCCGTGTCCTGAAACTCGTCGACTAACGCAGCGGCAAACTTATTACGAACACTACTAATCAGCTGCGGCGCTGAATCACCCAGCAGAGCGGTATTCAGGTCACTAAGAAAATCGCTATAACCACGAACACGCAGCTCTTTTTTCCGTTGTTTTAATTCGGTGCGCAGTGTAACCAGCAACTCTATTTTCAGTGCCCGTTGCCAGTCGTCCAGCCATTGTTGGAATTCACCGTGGGCTGCCAGTAACCGACTAACATCGTGGTACAGCGGAAACTCTTTTACCTGCTTATTCTTTTTAGCCTTATCGCCAGCCAGTAAAAACTCAGCGCTGAGACGGTCGGCATATTGTGGCAACGGACCGCCATCCAGCAGCTGGTCGTATTCCAAAATAGTTCTCGCGACAATATCGGCGCGAAGTTTGCTGCGATTCAACTCCGGACTATTGAGCAAATATTCCCGCGCTGCTTCCGCTTCCCCCCAGCTGGTGCGAAATTGCTCCAGCGCTTGCAACCAAAGCTGTTCCGCTTCGGCTGACGGTCGCGGATGGTCTGGAATATTGAGCACGGGCTTGCCTACCCAGCTACGCAGCCCGCCACTTATGGCGGCCACTCCGCCGGCAGCCAATAACATTTGTAATACCCGGCGAGGCAGCCCGGTAACTTGCCTGCGCCAGTAGTCGTCGATTATCTGCTGCTGTAACTCGCTCTCGTCTTCCAACAGATCGCAGCCAAATGGCACAGCGGCGCCAAAAGCGTGGTCTTGCAACACCCGTTGCGAAAACGCGTGAATAGTGAGCAGCGGCACTTGGTCAAAGCTAAATAGTGCGACGCGTAAACGATCTAAATCGGCAAGCGGATCAGCACTGTTTTCAAGCAGGGTCAACAACAGTTCATCGCCACTACTTACAGTCTCGCCAGCCACTTCTGCTGTAAATACCAACAATGCGTCGACGAGTCGTTTTCGAATCCGGTCACGCAGCTCTTCGGTCGCTGATTTAGTGAACGTAACGACCAGAATTTTCTCAACGGGCAGCTGCTTCTCCAACAGCAGCCGAATAAACAACCCGCTTATGGTGTAGGTTTTGCCCGTACCGGCACTGGCCTCAATTAGCTGCAGGCCTGACAAAGTTGCCTGCATCGGATTGCTAAAAATAGCGTTAGTATCAGAACTACCGACCATAACCAAAATCCTTGCCACTATTCTCCACGTACGGGCCGTAAAGCCTCTCTGCCCAGTTCGCTGCGGCAGCATCAAACTGAGGCTCCCTACCGTATAGCTGCCGTACCCAAGGGTCGCTTGCCGCCTCACTTAATCGCTGTTCAGGCGGCTTGCTGCCGCTGCCTTTATTGGCGAAATAGCCGGTTTCCGCGTCGAACAACACCTGTCCTTCCGTTAACGCGTGCCATGCTTCTACCCAGGGTTGCAGTTGGGCCACTGCAAACTCAACACTCACAGCGGCGAACTCGGTGTGCTTCTCTTTCGCCAGTAAATAACTCGGCCGGTCAATATTCGATGCACACATCAACAAGTGCTCAAGCCACAGCTGTAACTTACGTTCGTGAGTAATTTTTGACGGACTACTAACCACCCTGGCCGCAGAATATAGCTTGCCCAGCTCACCGCGAATTATTGCGCCTTCCAGCTCCACGGCTATTGGCAGCTGCTTAGCTTCAGCGCCTTCGGTTAACTCGCTGAACCTCTGCCGCTGCGAACTCACACTACGCTGGTAGTACTCAAACAAAATGGAGCCCACCGGCTCGGCGGGTAACTGGCCAGCAGCCAAAAGTCGGGGTTTACTGGCATCACCGTCGAGCGCACCGCTATTTAGTAAACCGTTGCGAAGCTGCCATTGCTGCAGCGCGTCGGGCTGCAATAGCTCAACATCTTCCAGCCCCGCTTCAGCCTGCGGCAACTGTAAGCCCACCACATGGCGCAGCAACTGCTTGGCCGGTTTTAGCGCCATCGAAAGCAGCTGTTCGATGCTCATTTCGATTGGGTAGTTTTCCGGTTCGGCAAGCAGCGGTCCCGTCCAGAATTTAGGTACGGTTTCAGGCTTGGTGTTTAAGGCGTTAACCAGTGTTCGGCGGTAACTAATCAAATCACTATCTTTAGAAAAATAGCGGCGACTAAAGGCTTGCAACGGGTGTTTAACCAACAGCGCTGCCGATGCAGGCTCTCCGGCAATGCTAAAGCCACGATCAACCGTATCAATCAGTTCGGCGACCAATACGGACGGCGGAATTTCGGCATCATCTCGCTGGCTCTGGCCAACATAGCTTAGATACAATGTCTCACGGGCGGACAGCAAAGCTTCCAAAAACAAGTAGCGGTCATCATTACGGCGCGAGCGATCGCCAGGCCGCGGCTGCATCGCCATTAAATCAAATTCCGGCGGTCTGATAATGCGGGGATAGACATTGCCGTTTAAGCCGACCAGACACAGCACCCGAAACGGCAAAGACCGCATAGGCACCATCGAAGCAAAGGTAACGGCACCCGCGAGAAAGCCGCTACCGCCTTCGTTGTTATTTCGCCTCGCCTGCCAGGCATCGAGTACAACCGCCAGAGGAATGGCTTGTTGGTAACTTGCACCACAATCAGCCAGCTCAGCTAACGACTCACGCAGTAGCAATAGTGCATCGGTACTTTCCGGTGCTAACAAGCTGTCGAGGCCATTGCTCATCCAACTGAGCCAGTCTGCTAACGGTCGTTCCCGGCTCGCGAACTGGCTCCAGCTCGCGAGTAAATCCACAAAGCGCTGCAGGCGGCCTAGCAATTCGACACTCTGCCCTTCGATATCGACATAAGGCTCTGTTAGCGGCATGCCAAACAGTGGAGGCTCGCCGCCGGACGCGTCGGAGCCCATGGCAAAACCTAGCCATAAACGCCGCAGCCCATTGGCCCAAGTGCCGATATCACTCTCCGGCACACCGTGCTGTGCACGATGCTCCGGATTCAGGCCCCAGGCTACCCCGGTATCTGCCAGCCACATTTTCAACTGGTCGATGTCATCGGCATTAAATTCAAACTGCCGACTAACCGCTTCGTGGGCGAGCAAATCCAATACCGCATTAACACTGAACCGACCTGTAGCGAGTTGTAGTGCTTGTTCAAACGCTTCAGCCAGCAGCTCGCTATCGCGGCGTTGCTGGTCGGCAATGGTGAATGGGATGTAGCGTTTATCGCTAGTCGGCGAAGCGGCGAAAACTGCGTCAATGTAAGGCGCGTAGTCGTCCAACACCGGCGAAAGCACACAGACATCAGCGGGCTCAAGACTGGGATCATTATTAAACAGCGCCAGCAACTGATCGTGCAGCACCTCCATCTCACGGAGCGGGCTATGGCAGTTGTGTATTCGCAACGATGCGTCGTCGCTGGCCAACTCTGCAACCGGCTTGCCGTCCCGGCCATGCTGTTCTAGCTGCAACACGTCATGTTGCAGCATGGTCAACAAGCTGGTATCGCCGGTCAGTGGATCAACCGATTCATCCCGCCAGTCAGCATCAGCGCCGCCAGCGAGTAATAAATTAAAGAACTCCTTACCTTGTTTGCCTGTCGCCGCAAGCAAGCTATTACCGACCGCCAAATAGTCGTCGCCAAGCAACTGTAGCTGGCCTTCCTCAACAATATCGCCCCAGTACTCCTGACAAGGCGCGAGCATAAAAATGTCGACCTGACAGTACTCGCTTAAGCGACGGAAAGTTTCCAACACTCCGGGCGGTAAGGTCGGAATACCAAATATTGCAATGCGTGGCGGTAAGTTAGCTGGCGCGCCCTTGTCCAATGCGGTAAACAACTCTTTTTGCAACGCTGCCCGATGATCGTCACCCAGCCGGGCATGCACTGCCCGCCAAAGTTTTGCCTGCCAATGGTTCGACATAAAAGCCGCGCTATCACTACCTTCCCAACCGGCAATCCAATCCGGTCGAAACACTAAGTACTGGTCAAAAATATCCGCGATGCGGGCCGCTAAATCGTACTGGCTGCGAGCATCAGTACCGGCGAAGTAGTGCTTAACCGGCCCGAAACCCGGCTTATCGATCAACTCGGGTAATAGCTCAAGTAATGTCCACGTCAGGCGGTCGCTGTTATATGGACTCTGCGCCGGTAAGCGACTGCCTAATAACTCCCGATACGACTGCCAGATAAAACTCGCAGGAAACGGAAAGCTTATGTTGGCAGCGATACCATTTTCGCGAGCAATAGCCAGTGAAAGCCAACGCGCCATGCCGTTTGATTGCACAATGACGGTTTGCGGCACGAGTGGCGAGCCTGGTTCTTCTGCCCACGTCGCCAGCTTACTGGCCAACTGTTCCAGTCGGTTGCTGGAGTGCACAGAAAACATCAGGCTGAGTTATTAGCGATAAAAAATTCAGTTTCGGCAGCGACAGTAACCACCCCGTCAATCTCCCTTTCCATGCATTGCAACTTATAGCTGTGCATAAAACGGTTCCAGTCGGGCGCGAGTCACTTGTTCCAGATAACCACTTTTTTCCAGCGCTGGCCATATTGTCGGCCAAAGCAGTTGCAGCTCATCCAGCAACCATTCTTTATCAACGCCTATATCAGCCAACCAGCTACTTAACTGGCGCTTACCGGCGTGTTTGTAGATCGACTCAATAGCATTTCCTAGCTGCTGCCTGAAATAGTCAGTTTCACGGAAATGACGCCATAGATCAGCACCCGTTTCGCTGAAACCAACAATGTCTTTATCGCTGACGTAGGTATCGATACGCGGCGGCAGTTGCTTCACGGCGTGCCATACCTCATCGCCAATTTTAGCAAGTTGTCCGGCGGTTAAATTGCTTTGCAGCATTGTTTCGCTACGCTCCAGAATTTTGTGCATATTGCCACTGATGTAGCCACGCACTTTTTCCTCAATTTTACCTTCCAGCCCCTCCATTCGTTTACCGATAAAATCACCGCCGCGATTCATCAACGAGCCCATGCCCGGTACTTTTTTAGTGAACTCGCTACCTGCTGCTACATAGTCACGAATACCGTGATACAACAAATCTGCGACGGTATCGGCATACAAAGGATTATTGACGGTGGCGTGAATGAGGTCTTTACGCAGCTTCGCTAATGCTAGCGCTTGCTTCTGGAGCGTCTGGCGATCTTTCTCCCGCAACAAATCGTTTAACTTAGTTTTGCCGTTGATATCAGCGTTCACCAGCTGCGCGGCGACCTGCGCAACAAGCGTTACCATGCTGTCTGTAACGGGTAGCGACGTTACACGCCGCTCAACCGCCGCCGTTAAGGCCTTCCGGGAAATTAGTTTAGTTAGTGACAGCTTCCCCACCGAATCCCAAAGCAGCTCTAACTCCTGCTGCAGAAAACCGTTGTCCACGGCATTTTCTAATCGCGCCAATTCAAAAGCGACGTGAGCTTCATAAGTTTTTTTGTGGGGGGCTTTCATTCAACGGCAACTATTGCGTAAAGACTACGGCAATGTGCGTGAGCTGGCTGAATTTTGCAATGGTGGCTCCGTAACCACTGCACTGACAAAGTGCGAACACACACGTGACCGAAGCCGAAACTAAGCGTCCAAATCCGGTATCAGCCGACTTTTTATCCTCACAATGCTGTCCTTCAGGCGCAACCGATGCTGCTTCATGCGGCGCACACTGAGTTGATCGACGTTAGGGCAATCGACCAGCATATCGATCAGACTATCGAGTTCACGGTGCTTTCCGGACAAATCATAAAGTTGTCGCTGAAGCGTCAGGCGTTGATCAGTGGTCACTCCACGCTCCCTGCAAAACAAACCGTAGCCATTAACAATAATCGTTGCCGTAACTTTGCCACCAAACCAAAGTATGTGGCAATACAGTTCGTCCATCTATGTCCGCTGCTGCAAACACCGCATAAAAAGAAAGCCGGACCCAAAGGCCCGGCCCAAGCAGCACGGAGAAACAATCAGTGGGATTCCAGAGGTCACCCGCTGACTGCTCATGAGCCAGTGTATCGGGTTACCCACTGATTACTACAGGATCTGCGTTTTTGTGAATTCTGGATCAAATAGCCCATAGATAACATTCAATCGCATTAGCATTAATGGGCGATATAGCTCAAATATGCAAACTAAAGCGCGAACTGGGTCATAGACAACAGCGTTTTTTGAAGAAATCGTCACAATTTAGTTAACATTTCATTTTTCGCCGCTAAAATCCAGTTGCGCAGTTGCGTCGCGTACTTCAGCGCCCCTATAAAAACTACTCTGATTCAATAACTTAAAGGAACATATAGAAAGTCAATCAACGAGCTGCAAAGTTTACCGTTTAAAAAGCATTTTTAACCCGTTGCGAATAGCGTCTACTTACTACCTAATAGTTTTTAATTTCTAAGGGAATACCGGCACTTGCGTAACCTTATAAAACTAAATATCGCATCATTTTGTTTACTGGCTTCTCCTTTTGCAGTGGCCGAGGTGCTTCGCTTACCCTCACTCTTTGAAGCCGAACAACGGGCTACCTTGTCAGCTAACCAGCCCGGCATGCTCACCGACGTCAACAAACAAATAGGCGATCAGGTTAGCCGCGGTGACTTACTCTTTACTCAAGACACCACAGACCTCAAAGCGGACGTCGTACTTGCCCGAATCCAACTGGATTACGCGGGCAAGAAACTCAGTCGCCAGCAGCAGCTACAAAAACGCGGTATGGCGGCTCCGGCGCTGGTAACGGAAGCCCGGCAAGAACGGGATTTAGCCAAAGCTGAACTGACCCGGTTACAACAACGCATCGAACAATCGAAGCGTTACGCCCCCTATTCCGGGATAATTATTGATCGCACTGCGGAACCTCAGGAGTGGGTGGAAGCAGGTCAAGCGATAATGACGCTGCTCAACAACCAGCGGTTACGGCTAACAGTAGCGGTACCAAGCAAGGTATTGCACTTGCTGCAGCCACAGCAAGCCTATTACGCCGAAGTACCGGCCCTGCGTAGTGGTGAAACCACTACTACGGTGTCGCTTACCTTGCTCGCTATTGCCGCGAAGGTTGAGTCACAGAGTGACACGGCCCAAGTTTTATGGCGCGTTAATGATATGCCCGCCGGACTACTCGCCGGCATGCGTGGCGAGCTCCTTCTGCCTTCGCCTGTCGAGGAACAATCAGCGAGCGGATCATTAGGGCTGGGCTCACCATGACGGCCACCCAGCGCGTGGACATTCAGGGCAATGGCTCTGCCTCGCCCGGCTCCGCGCTGCTTGCCCGACTATTACACTATGGCAGCGCGGTTATTACCGCACCCAATAGCGCCGAGGCTGCTCAGCTTATTGTCCGGCGAATCAGCGAACTACTGCCGTCGCAACGTGCTCTATTAGTTCAAACAGCGCCTAAATTTAAAATTGTCACAACCAGCGCCGGCCACAACGAGCTTCGCAACGGCTCACTGCTGTCTCAGTTAAAAAAATTCAGTAAGCGCCACAAAGGTCCGGCGCTGCAGACCTATAGTCAAACCGCCACTCAAACAGCAAAACAAGCTGAAAAACAAGCTACCGACCAAACTGCAGGCAACTCTAGCGATCAAATATTATGGCTGCCGATTGAAGTCGCCAACCACCGGGAAAAATATGCCTTGTGGCTGCAGCGCGGCACGCCCTGGCTTGAAGCCGAACAAACCCTTATTAACAGACTTCTACCCTTCCTGCGCAGCGGTTTATTTCAACACAATCCTAAAAAAACTCTCGTTGCAGGCAAGGCAGTTAAGT
>CAJQNE010000325.1 GCA_905479545.1 uncultured Gammaproteobacteria bacterium
AAATATCGCGCTGGTAGAAGCGATACGACTGAACATGTCGCCGATTTTTCTGACATCCATAACCACCGCCATCGGCTTTCTGAGCATGAATTTTTCTGATTCGCCGCCTTTACGTGATCTGGGCAATATCTCAGCAATCGGCGTGATGATGGCGTATTTCTTCTCGGTCGCATTGCTGCCAGCGCTGATTGCCATCGTGCCCATGCGGGTCAAACAACGTGAAGATCGTATTGCCGCGTTCAGCACCCGCTATGGCCACTGGCTGGTCGACAACTGGCGGCCGGCGCTGATAGTCAGCACGATCGCTGCCGTTGGCTTAATCTGGATGGCGCAATACAACCGCTATGGCGACGACGACTTTATTCGCTATTTTGATGAAGACGTGCGTTTTAACGTCGACACCAGCTTTGCCCGCGACCATTTTTCCGGCTTTATGGGAGTATTCTACGACCTCGATACCGGCGAAGATTATGGCATTACCGACCCCGACTACCTGAGCAAGCTCGATGCCTTTGTACAATGGTGGGAGGCTAAGCCGGAGGTAGTATCGGTCGGCTCCATTGTGCCGATGATGAAGCGTATTAATAAGTCCATGGAAGGCGACGACCCGGTCTATTACAAACTGCCAGAAGACCGCGATATCGCTGTCGACAACCTGTTCATGTACGAAATGGGCCTGCCCTTTGGGTTAGATACCACTACGCAGATCAATATGGCGAAATCCGGCAGCAATATCCGGGTGGTATTCAACGACATCGCATCAATGCGTATTCGTGAATTAGCCGACGAAGGTGATGCCTGGCTGAAAGAAAATGCCCCGGAACTACTTACCGGTGCCACCGGCCCGCCGGTTATGTTTGCGCATATCGGTAAGCGCAGTATTCAGTCGATGCAATCGGGAACTCTGCTCGCCATTATCTGCATTTCAATGCTGTTGATTCTGGCGCTACGAAACCTCAAGCTCGGTGCGTTGTCTTTAGTACCTAACCTGCTGCCATTAGTTATGACACTCGGCATCTGGTCATTTATCAGTGGTGAAATTGTTTTTACCAACGCGGTAGTAAGCGGAATGACACTAGGCATCGTGGTCGATTACACCATTCACTTTCTGTCTAAATACCTGCGGGCTAAACGGCAAATGGGCTTAAGCACGGAAGACGCCATACGCAACGCTTTCACCATGGTTGGCGCACCGATTCTGGCGACTTCGGCGATACTTATTTGTGGCTTCCTGGTTTTAACCACGTCGCACTTTATCGGTAACTCATCAATGGCTGCATTAACGGCCATTGCCATTACGTTGGCGCTCATTTGCGACTTTGTTCTACTACCCGCCCTGCTATTGTGGCTGGATAACGACAAAGGCACGGCACCCGTAACCGTCACACATTCTCAATCGTCTCAATTGGAGGCTTCATAATGAAACTCAATAAATTGCTGTTTAACAAATTCTGGCTCGCAGCAGCTGCAGCCAGCGCCACTTTACTCGCCACACCGGTTATCGCCGATGCCGCCAAGGGCATGGAAATCGCGGTCGAATCTGATAAGCGTAATACCGGCTTTGGCGACACACTCTCCGAAGCCAATATGGTGCTGCGTAATGCTCAGGGCCGCGAGACCACCCGCAAGATGCGTATTTCGACGCTGGAAACCGCTGACGACGGTGATAAGAGCATTACTGTGTTTGATTTCCCGCGCGACGTAAAAGGTATCGCGCTGCTGACCTGGAGTCACAAAGAAGGCTCTGACGACCAGTGGATTTACTTCCCGGCCCGCAAGCGCACCCGCCGTATTGCTTCCGATAATAAATCCGGCCCGTTTATGGGTAGCGAGTTTGCCTACGAAGATATTTCTTCACAGGAAATTGAGCAATACACCTACAAGTACATAAAAGACGATACCGTCAACGGCCTAAATGTATTTGTAACCGAACGCTACCCCACCGATAGCAACTCGGGCTATACCCGCCAGGTGGTTTACACCGACAAAGCCGAGTACCGGGTGCAAAAAGTCGACTATTACGACCGCAAGAACTCACTGCTAAAAACATTGAATTTCAGTAACTACAAGCAGTACGAAGACAAATTCTGGCGGCCGCACACCATGAAAATGGTTAACCACCAAACCAAGAAAGAAACAGACCTTACGTTTGACAGCTACAACTTCAAAACCGGCCTGAACGAGCAATCATTCGAGCAAGGCCGATTGCGTAATGTTCGGTAAACGCCTTCGGTTAATCCCTGCTATCGGTCTCCTAGCCACCAGCGGTGGCGCACTCGCCCAAGGTTGGCAGGCCGACTTAGAGCTCGGCGCTGAGCTCCGGCACTTCAACCACGAATCTCCACAAGCGGAACAGAAAGACTGGACCGGCTCAGTAGTTTTTGAAGGCGAGCTAACCCGCGACTGGTTAGGCGGTAACCTGCGAGCGACGATTAAACCCTTTGCCCGCGCTGATTCAGCCGACAGCGAAAGGAGCCATGCCGACCTGCGTGAGGCCCACTTGCTCTATCTCAACGGCAGCTGGGAGCTTCTGGCGGGCGTTAACAAGGTTTTCTGGGGTGCGCTGGAATCTGCGCATTTAGTCGATATCATTAACCAGACCGACGGCGTAGAGAATATCGACGGCGAAGACAAGCTTGGCCAACCGATGGTTCGTGTCGCTCATTATTTCCCGTTCGGCACCGCTGAAGCTTACGTAATGAGCGGTTTTCGGGACCGTACCTTCCCGGGCCAGGATGGTCGCTTACGGACAGAAATTCCGGTCGACACCAACAACCCTGAATTTCAGTCGAAAAACGGCAGAGAAACACTGGAATACGCCCTGAGATTTAGCGGCAATGTCGGCAGCCTCGATTACGGCATTAGCTACTTTAACGGTAATAGCCGCGATCCGAAGCTGAATTTCCAACCGCTAGTTGGCCAGCAAGGGCAAGTTATTGGCGGGACGTTAGTACCATTTTATGAAGATATAGAACAGGTAAGTATTGATGCGTTGTGGGCTTTAGGCGGCTGGTTACTGAAAGCTGAGTCCTTCTATCGCGACGATACCGAAGGCGGGTTTAGCGCCCTCGGCGTAGGCGCTGAGTACACGCTGGTTGGAGTTATCGGCAATATCGACATCGGCCTACTGGGCGAGTATTTGTACGACGGTAGGGACGTGCAACCGGTGTTGACCCAACGTGACGTGTTTGCAGCGACCCGCATAGTCTTTAACGATCAGGCCGGTACCGAAGTACTGGCCGGTGTGATTCGGGACCTGGATGACAAAAGCTATATAGGCTTGGTAGAGGCCAGCCGTCGCTTGAGCGGTCGCGCCGAAATAGCCCTGGAACTGCGCTTCTTAAGCGGCTTTGATAACGACCAGAACCTCGACTTTGTGCAGAAAGATGACTTTGGTCAGCTTGAAGTACGTTGGTACTTCTAATCGAACCATAGTTTAGTGAGCTAGGAGTTACGTTCGCTGAGTTTCGGAACGTCGCCGATATGCCGCACAAAGCTCATCAGCAGCTTAGTCGTCAGCAAGCTCAGGGCGAACCCGGCAGAACATAAGGCCCAGGCGATCATGCAGCCGACAATGGTCGGTGACTCGCCGGCCATACGTCCGAAGAGCCACGGAAACATCAGGCCAATGATCACGGTGGCACACACCGCTACTAATAAGTCACGCAGTTCGCGCTTCACCCCGGCAGCGAGCGGGTGCGTGCTAATCGCAATGCGCCCCCAATTCAGCAACAGTGCGATCGCTAGCAGTAACGCGGCACAAACATAGGGGGTAATCAGTATTTGCGTCGGCTGATCAAGCGTCAGCCAGCATAACGCCGAAAATGCCAGCCAAATCCATAGCGGGTAGCGGAGCCAGGTTATCTCCCAATGGTTTTTCCACTGCAGCCTATTGTTGTAACGACGCAAATTAATTCCTTTTCTGGTTTCAGCTGTTGGTATCAGTTGGCAATGCACGGGCAGATATCGCAGTTTCGCTGTGGCTAGCGGGTTACGACTCCAACCATAGTAATTGATTCCGCCGCAAAACCCCGCCCGAAAGATTCCCGCCGCTATGCCCCACCGCTGCAAGTGTTTTGTAACCAATACCTGGCACTATTACAGCGGTTGGTAGCTGAGCACTGTGCGCGTCCAAATTCCGACCTGCCGCGTATGATATACCCTCTGATTCCGCTCACCCACTCTCGGGAGTTTACCTTGCGAATAGCCATAATAGGCTCTGGCATTAGCGGCCTTAGCGCTGCTTATATGCTGCACAAACACCACGACATTACTCTGTTTGAAGCCGATAGCCGAATTGGCGGTCATACCAACACTGTTGACGTCAAAATCGCTGATAAGCCCTACTCGGTCGATACCGGCTTTATAGTTTTTAATAACAAAACCTATCCGAACTTCATCAAGCTTATGGATGAGTTGGGCGTTGAAAGCCAGGATGCACCGATGGGCTTTTCGGTGGTTAACGAAACCAGTGGCCTACAGTATTCCAGCGCCTTCCCCGGTGGCATATTCGCGCAGCCAAAAAACCTGTTAAAACCACGTTTTATTAAAATGCTTCGCGACATTCTCCGGTTTATGCGTAACTCTGAAGCGATTATGGCGAACGGTGATAGCCGCTCTCTTGGCCAATATCTGCGTGAGGAAGGTTACTCAAAATCCTTTATCGAAGATTATTTGCTACCGATCGGTTCGGCGATATGGAGTGCGCCGCTGGAAGTAACCGGCGAATTCCCTGTTGATCAGTTTGTGCACTTTTTCCACAACCATGGCCTGCTCTCGGTGAAAGGCAATGTGCAGTGGCGAACAATTACCGGCGGCTCTAAACAATATGTCGAGAAAATGATTCAACCGTTTAAGCAGAGCATTCGCCTGAGTAGCCCGGTTAGCAAAGTGCGCCGCAGTGACGATGGAGTGTGGGTAACCGCTGGCAGCAACGAACCGGAACGGTTCGACGAAGTCATTTTTGGCTGCCACTCGGACCAGGCGCTGGCGATGATCGACAACCCCAGCGACGCTGAACAGCAAGTGCTCGGCGACTTGCCGTATCAGGACAACGAAGCGGTGCTGCATACCGACTCGCGCTTGCTACCGAGTGCCAAGCGGGCTGCATCCGGGTGGAACTATCGGGTGCGTGGCGGCGGCGACCAGAACGCGCAGCTAAGCTACAACATGAATTTCCTGCAGAACATCAACTGCCCTGAAACACTCATTGTCAGCCTCAACCAAACCGAACGGATCAACCCCAACCGTATCCTCTACACCACTCAATACGCTCACCCGGTGTACAACATAAAAAGTACCGCCGCGCGCCAACGCTGGGCGGATATTTCCGGCGTGGATAAACTGCATTTTTGTGGCGCGTACTGGACCTTTGGTTTCCATGAAGACGGAGTTAAAAGCGCAATACGGGTCGTGGATATGATTGGCGGCCAGAAATTAACCGGCAAAACGTCGTAGTGGCCCGCGTTCCCAACGAAAACTTACTCTACAACGGCGTTATTCAGCACCGCCGGCATAGCCCGCGTGGCCATGCGTTTAGCTACAAGCTGTTTATGCCTTACTTCAACGTAGAGACGCTGGAGAACACAGCTCGCCGCATTTGGTGCCTGTCGTTGGAGCGATTTAACCTCGCAACTTTTCGGCGCAAGGACCACTTCGGCCCGACTGATGAGGCGCTGGCAGAAACCGTGCGCCGCACCATTGCCGAGCAAGGCGGCGGGCGACCAGAAGGCGACATTATGCTACTCGCCCACCTGGCCTACTGCGGTTATGCGCTCAACCCTATTTCACTATTTTTCTGCCACAGCAAGGCTAGCGAATCATCGCCTGCCGAGCTGACTCATATCGTTGCCGAGGTACACAACACACCTTGGGGCGAGCATTGCAGCTATGTATTGCCTATAACCGGCGATGCGATGACGACACAGACGTTTAGCTCCAACAAAGCCATGCACGTATCGCCATTTATGCCGATGGATATGGAATACCGCTGGCGCATACGCAAAACGTCCGACCGGCTAATTGTCCATATCGAAAACTGGCGTGAAGAACTGAAAGTATTTGATGCCACGCTCACGCTGACGCCGAAACCGCTAACAGCTTCGCGATTAAGCCTGCAACTAATGAGAATGCCGCTGGTGACCGTAAAAGTAGCGGTCGGTATTTACTGGCAAGCGTTGCGTTTATGGCTGAAAAAGACGCCCTATGTGGCGCATCCAAAACGCTCA
>CAJQNE010000326.1 GCA_905479545.1 uncultured Gammaproteobacteria bacterium
TGCCGCTGTCCCAGCCAAATATTGATTGCTGAGGGGCACTGTTATTGGCAGCCCAACGCAACTCACCACTCAGCCCGTTCAGCGTATACAAGTCATTACCGTTATTCAGCGACACTCCGTCAAAACTCACATCCGCTTCACTCAACGCCCCCGCGTTCACCTCCAGCAGGCCGGCAACCTTGCCCTTTAGCGTCGCGTCAGCAAAGCTGGTGCCTAACAATAGTGGTTGCGCGTAAACCGGAAATAGCCCATTGAGGCTATCGCTGCGCCAGTTCAGCGTCGCCTTTTGTAAGGGATTTTCCTGCTCCAGGTCGAGCTGTAAATTGCCGTCAGCCGCTAGCAAGGTTTTGTCTGCAGTGCCTTGCCAAAGCGCAAGCTGGTCAATAACCCAACGCTGCTTTTCGCCCTGCGCCTCAACCACCAGCGATAGTGGCTGAGCGCCAAAGTCCGCGTATACCGGATCCAACCCTGCGTAGCCGTTACTGAGTATTAGTGTGCTCTTTACTATGAGTTTTCCAGCTCGCCGACTGGCACTTGCTTCCAAATTTCCAGCCAACGCTTCGGCGGCAATTGTGCTGTGGGCATTAGACCCAGCCAGCCCTTGCCAACGCAGCTTCACTGCGCCATTCGCTGGCCCGGCGCTATCGCCTTGGGCATTCAGGTTAAGCCAGAATTCGCCTTTAGCAATATTGATCTGACTAAGATCAGCTTCAGTAAATTGCTTAATTAGCGGCACCACAACAGCCGCGTTAAACTCAGTAGCCTTAGCGGTCAGCGACCAATTTTGGTCTTTGTATCTGAATGAGACAGCCCCCTTACCGCTGCCCGCCTGTGTAAACGAGCCGATATCGATCAGCACCGCGCCGGTAATAAAATCCAGATCAAATTTGCCTTGAATAACCAGCGGCTTGCCATCGGGCAGGCTGATTTTGCCTCTGGCATCGGCACAGAATACCAGCTGGTTGTTTAACTGCAGTTTTGCGCAGCGCAGCGAAATGTTCCGGAACTCAGGCAGGCTATTAAGCTGCAAACTCGCAATGGTAAGCGCTGCATCGCTGCGCTCGAACGGCGCAATTAGCGATGCACTGATATCTCGGACCGCAATACCATTGCCGTCGATTTTTTCGATAGTCGCAGTAAGGCCGGAAATAGCCAGACTCATTGGCGAGACAAAAATTGCCAAACAACAGACGAGCGCTGACAGCCACCGGAAAATTGCTTCACCGACAGGGCTTCGCTGCTGCGCCACTCGCTGAATATTGACCTCCTGCTGTCTGTCCAACTGATTTTCGCCTGCCGATAAACAGCACCGTAACTACTGCCCACTGCTCTGCATTATCGTAGCAGCACCGGTTGAGTAACGACTTTGTTAATTTCACTGCTGAGCACAAGCGGCCAGCAGCGACAAAACTAAATAACCGATTGGTAATCATCATCGGGTGAACAGCGACTTAACTCGCCTGTCTCAAACGGATGTCTGCATTACCTCTCCTATCGCCTTCCATTGGCCAACACACCGATTTGGCTTCCGCCCAGCCGGTTCGTCTTCATTCCGGCAGTCTGCTGCAGTTATCCGTATCGGCTTTTTCCTCAATCGTTTTTTGTACGCTGTTGTTATGGACATCCGTCGCGACGGCAAGTGCCGGGCCGGGAGCAGCAGCCGACAACAAACCACTGATACAACAGCTGGTGTCGTGGTGGCAGAAAAAAATAATGCCTCACGAGCGCTATGCAGAGAAATTACTCAAAGCCAGTTCAAAACAGCCGGCAGCTGAGCAGTGGCTAGCCGCCGCTGAACAAGCATTGCAGAAACCGTTTAGCCTTTCGACTGCCCACGCTGAATTGGGACGGTTCAACCGTAACGAAGTCCGCGCCGACGGCTACCAAGTGACAGTGAAACAAGGCCAGAGGCTGTTGGTTGAACTGTCTGCGGCTGATAATTTTAACGGCCGGTTGTTCGTTGATTTGTTCAAACACAACCCGCCTGGGGTCCGGCAACAAACCGCTACCAATGACGGCACACCAACACTTTTGCCGGAATACAGCCTGCTCGCTGGCAAGGTGATTGATAACAGCAAGCAGCGCCAGATAGTGCAGGAACACATTCCTGATTACGATGGCCAGTGGTTGTTACGCCTACAACCCGAGTTGCTAACGAGTGGCCGTTATAAGCTTCGGGTTACTGTTGCACCGCTACTGGGATTTCCGGTTCAGAATGCCAGCAACTCAGCCGCCCGTAGTTTCTTTGGTGTCGACCGTGACGCCGGTCGCCGACGCCACCATGGTGTGGATATTTTCGCCCCACGGCATACTCCGGTGCTAGCCGTCGCAGACGGCACTGTGGTGCGAGTCAGCGAGTCGCCGAGGGGCGGTTTGCACGTCTGGCTGCAAGACCGGCAGCGGTTCGCAGCTTATTATTTTGCCCATCTGGAGGCAACGACTGTAAGCCGCGGCCAACGGGTTCGTCGCGGCGAGCAACTGGGTACCGTGGGCAATAGCGGCAATGCCCGCACGACCCCGCCGCACTTGCACTTCGGCATGTACCGCTCTGGCCCTATCGACCCCTGGCCTTATATCCGGCAAACCTCAGCGCTATCACCCGCAACTAATTCTCAGCACCGGAATGCAGTCGGCCAACAAGTCGCGTTCAATTCCAGAAGCTCCGCAACGTTGCGCTTACGCGCCGGCCCCGGAACCGCTTTTGCCATTCGCGATCATTTACGTTCCGGCAGCCGGGTGCAAGTACTCGCTGCGAGCAGTGACTGGTTTAAAGTGCGAACTGACGATGGCTTGCTGGGCTGGGCCAGCGCGAATTACTTAACGCCAGTTGCCAGGCCAGAGCCTGAGATGAGCGGCGAAATTACGACGAAAAACAGCGGCTAAAATCGCCCGACGGTCTTGTACCGGGCCAAACAAAAGCCGCCGCAGCGAGCGCTACGGCGGCTTGTCTACCAACTCTGGTTAGAGCGCAGCGGCGGCCGGAGTATCAGCAGCCAATATCGGCAGTTGCACATCACCCGACAACACCACCGGGGTAGCTGGCACCGTGCCGGAGCTTGGGTATTGAGCCGAGCTGGCAGCCAGGAACATCACCAGTAGCTTGTCACCTTCATTCAGGCGAGCCATTACGCCATTCAGCTCGATATCAAAATCATCAAAACCCCGGACCGGCCGCAACTGGTTCATCAACGGCGCTGTGGGCTGGCCACCGTCGGCAGGTTGAACCCCGATACCGATAAACAGCACCGGATCGCCGACAGCATTCAGGCCCATTGCGGGATCCTCCATCGCTAACTGCATCGTCGGCACGCCCGCAATAATCGAACCACCTGCAGGCGCGGTGTAAACATCAACATAGCTGATCTGCTGGCTGCCCTCCTGAAGCGTCATAGTTGTACTACCTAAGTCAGCATTCGTACCGCCGACCGTCACGCTGTCAACGACGATGCCATCATCGCCTTCTTTACCTAAGTTTAAACAAACAGTCGGGATGCCTTCTGCCGCATCCGCCACGCCTTTAAGTTTCTCTTCATACCAACGGAACGTCGCGTCATCACGATCGATAGGCCCGCAGCGCTGACCGCCATCACCGTTATCAATACCGTGGCCGGCTGATTTAGTCATCAGGCGGACATCACCACCCTGTGCTGTCAGACAGTTAAAGTTGTCGTGGGCATCGTTGAAATTAAACAGGGTATCGAGATGCGACTGACTCAGGAATGCATCAATCGGAATAAGGCCGCCTGACGCAGTGGAATTATTTTCCCCGGCGCAATGCGAAGCCGGACTATGGCGATAGAGTAACGCCAGCTTATCGTCGGCCAAATCGTTCATCGACACACCGGTTAGCAGACCTTCGTTTACCTCCATATCCTGAGTGTTATTCGGCTGATTGCCGACACCGGAAAGCAAGCCGGCCCAGAAGGTTTTAAATACCCGACCCGAGTACAGCGAGTAGCGTAAATCATTCCAGGTAATATCAGGTGCAATGGCATCAAGTCGATGCTCTTCATCAATCGCGTAAATCAACAACTGATAACCACCACCGTAGGAACCACCGACCGCACCCATTACCGGGTTGCCGCCTTCGAACGCCATCCAGTCGAACATATCTTCCGTGAAGTCGAGAACCTGCAGCCAATCTTTGCCTTCGAAATCCGGATCAAGAATACGAATGGTGCCGCCGGAATCATTGTGGCCACGCTCATCAAGACTGAGCACGCCGTAGCCATTGTCGATAAAGCGCTTGAGGATGCCACCGGTAGGCCGGGACGCCTGACGCGAACCACCGTAACCGTGGCTATGCAGAATCAATGGGTACGTCTCGCCCGGAACCAATGCGCTAGGCTCGTGCACGCTGAAGGCGATATTTTCACCATCAACGTCTGACGGTAGGTTCACATCGTAGGTAACGCCGCGGGTGGTGCCAGCCGGCGCACAGCCCATGGAATCGACCGGCGCACCAGCGGGAGTGTCGGCACAATCGTCATCTTCATTCGGCACACCGTCGCCGTCAAGATCTGCCAACTGTGCGTCGCTGCAGCCATTGGCGTCAACACTTGCGTCGGCCTCTGTGCCAAGGCAGTCATCATCGCCGTCCACCACACCGTCGTTATCAGCATCAAGTTGCGAACCTGAGCAACCGCTCTGATTAACCGACTCACCATCCGGGGTGTTCGGGCAATCATCTGACTCGTCGGGGATACCGTCATTGTCAGCATCATCAATTTCAGTTGCAGTATTGCCCGGCGGCTCACCACCCGGCCCGCCGCCATCGCCGGGGCTAGAGCCACCGCCGCCACAGGCAGCGAACAGCACAGTAAAACTTAAAACGGCAAATAGCCGCATCAGGCGTGAGTCAGTCATTATTGTTTCCTCTTGGCACGCTCATCAACCGTGAGCATTTGTAATTTTATATAGATCGGTCAGGCTAACTGCAGTCAACCGCATTAGCAATGACCACATTGTATTAAATTATTGAAATTTCAGCACATAAAGATTTTATGTTTAGTTCCACTGGTCACGCCTTCGGACATAAAAAAACGCCGCCGGACAAATACCGGCGGCGCTGGGTTATCAGTGTCGCTCAGAGCGAAGTTTCGCTCACTAGCCCGCAACAAAACCTTTGCTTTGCAAGTAAGCCAACAACTGCTCAACACACTCTTCTACCGAGTGGGTGCCCGTGTTGATTACCAGCTCTGGTTTCTCAGGCGCTTCGTAAGGCGAATCAATGCCGGTAAAAAACGGAATTTCGCCAGCGCGGGCTTTCTTGTATAGGCCTTTAGGGTCACGCGACTCGCAGATCGCCAGATCAGCATCCACATGTACCTCAATAAACTCGCCGTCGGTCATCAGCTCCCGTACCAGGTCACGGTCGGCGCGGAACGGCGAGATAAAGGCGGTAGTAACGATCAGGCCAGAATCGGCAAATAGCTTGGCAACTTCGCCAATGCGGCGGATGTTTTCGACCCGGTCGTCGTCACTGAAACCAAGGTCTTTGTTCAGGCCGTGGCGAACGTTGTCGCCGTCTAACAAATAGACGTGATGGCCTTTGGCATACAGCGCCTGGTCTAACGCGCCCGCGACGGTCGATTTGCCCGAACCACTCAAGCCGGTGAACCACAGCACACAGGGCTTTTGCTTCTTTTGTTCGGCGCGCTCGGCTTTGCCAATTTCGTGTTCGTGCCAAACGACGTTAGTTGCTTTGCTCATGGTGTTTCTCTTAATTTTTCAAAAGGTTTGCAGTAGGGGTTATGTGGAATTAACCAGCCCGCACAGCCCGTTATTCGGGCTAGGCGCGTTGTTTCTTGTTCAGGTTATTTAGCGGCTAGCCGCTCCAGTAGCTGGTTGTGAATGCCACCAAAACCGCCATTACTCATTACCAGAATATGGTCGCCAGGTGCGGCAGCAGCTACTGCCGTGTCAATCAGGGCGGGGAGTTTATCATGTAGCGTGGCGGCGTTGTTGAGAGCCGCTTTCAGGCTCTCGGCATCGTCGGCCTCGGCACAATAAACATGCGCCTCATCCGCATCGCTAAGTGAGGCGGAGAGCTTGCCGTCGTGCACACCCATGCGCATGGTATTGGAGCGCGGCTCTAGTACCGCAATAATTCTACCCCGCCCCTCCATACCGCCCACTCGTGCCCGCATGGCTGCTAACGTTTCGGCAATGGCGGTTGGGTGGTGAGCAAAGTCGTCATAAACCGTTACGCCGTTTTCAACGCCACGCACTTCCAGTCGGCGCTTAACGCTCTGAAACTCAGCCAGACTTTCTAAGGCCTGCTGCGGCAATATGCCAACATGTCGGGCAGCACCCACCGCTGCTAATGCATTCAGCATGTTAAAACGGCCGATGAGCGGCCAACTGGCCTCGCCAACCTGATCGCCATTAAGCGTTACGCTGAATTGACTGCAATCAGCAACCGTCTCATTAGCACTCCAAGCGCAATCTGAGGCGACAGCGCCCGCCTGACCAAACTTTTCAACTTCGCTCCAGCAACCCATCGCCAGCACTTCGTCCAGCGCCGATGCCGCGGCGTTCACCACAAGCCGCCCCTGCTCGGGCACTATTCGCACCACATGGTGAAATTGCCGTTGAATCGCCGCGAGATCATCGAATATGTCAGCATGATCGAACTCAAGATTGTTCAATACCAGCGTTCTCGGCCGGTAATGCACGAACTTGGAGCGCTTGTCACAGAAAGCCGTGTCGTATTCGTCCGCTTCAATGACGAAAAAATCGCTGCCACCCAGCCGGGCCGATACGCCAAAGTTTTCCGGCACACCGCCAATCAGGAAGCCCGGCTGCATACCCGCATGTTCGAGAATCCAGGCCAATATACTGGCGGTGGTCGTTTTGCCATGCGTACCGGCAACGGCCAATACCCAACGCCCCTGCAGAACATTTTCAGCTAACCACTGCGGGCCAGAGGTGTACGGCAAGCCCTTATTTAACACATATTCGAGCGCTGGGTTACCCCGCGAAATAGCATTACCGACAACAAACACGTCAACGTCAGCGGGGATATCTTCGGGGTCAAAACCCTGCGTCAGCGCAATGCCGAGGTTTTTAAGCTGAGTGCTCATCGGCGGATATACGCCGGCGTCCATTCCGCTTACCGTATGACCGGCCTCTTTTGCCAATGCAGCAATGCCGCCCATAAACGTGCCGCATATACCAAGAATGTGTAAGTGCATCAGTGGGAATTTATCCTGCTGTAATTATTGAGTTTGTGGACGGGCCCGGAGTGATGAATGCAGACCGGGCGTCTTGCCGCACATCGTAGAGTTCTGAAGAAGAAGGTAACGGTAAGACCGAATGCACAACCATCTGAAATACGACCATTAAAATAACCCCCATCGCAAAGGGTATTTCACCGGCATGACGCAATATATTACCGCCTACCGCAGCACTCCAGGCCAGTAAAACGAATCCTGCCAATACGGCTATTGGATTAGGCTGGGCTGGCGTTCCGAACGGCACCACACTAAACACCACTACCGCCAACAAGTTCAGAAACACGCCGCAAACACAGAATGCCGTAACGGTTTGCGACCAGCGAGCACGCTTATCCAGCACGGTTAGAAAAATGATTACGCCGACGCACAGTAGTACCGCATCGCCGAGCACCAATGGCATTGATGCCGCATTGGATACGCCCAGTATCGCCAGATAAACAAAACCGGTTAACACGTAGGCGATTAGCGCCGGAATGTGCTGCGACGGCGCATCCTGCGGGCCCTGTTTGAGCGTCATTAACCCGGTGAGCAGATTTAGCAATTTATTCAAAGCGGATTTCCGATCATGAAATTTTTCAGCCAGTTCGACGGTGTTGTAAAGCGTCACGAGCGACGCACGTTCAAGGAGAATTGAAGAAAACGCCGAGTTTACTTGAGTAGATGGGCGTTTTTTCTTTAAATCTCAACGCCAAAATTGCCAGCGCAGTAGTTTTACAGCAACGGCGTATGATGGCCGAATTGCCTTAAGTATTTCATAAAACATGTCCAGCCATCAGCTCATCACCGACACTGCCGCCCTCACCGACTTCTGCCAGCGGTTGGCAGGCCAGCCCTGGCTCACCGTCGATACAGAATTTGTTCGCGAACGCACCTACTACGCCGAACTATCCCTTATTCAGGTCGGCTGCGGCGACGGTAACGGCAATGCGGGTGAAGCCGCCTGCATCGACCCGTTGGCGATAGATGACTTATCGCCCTTAGCCGGACTACTGGCTAACCCCGCGACCACTAAAGTTTTTCATGCCGCCGATCAGGACATTGAAATACTCTACCGCGCCTTGGGCAAAATGCCTGCGCCACTGTTCGACACTCAGGCAGCGGCCACTCTGCTCGGCTACGGTCAGCAGATTGGTTACGCTAATCTGGTGCAAAAACTACTCGGTGTTAGTTTAGACAAATCACAAACCCGGCTCGATTGGAGCCGCCGACCGCTGACACCCGAGGCACTCGAATACGCTGAAAACGACGTTACCTATTTGGCGCAAGTGTACCCAATGATGGTCGCCGAGCTGGAAAAGCTCGGCCGTCTGGAATGGTTGAGGCCCGAACTGGATAAACTGAGCGACCCGGCCAGCTATGCGGCCGATCCGGCCAACGCCTGGCAGCGACTGCGGGGCTTCCACAAACTCAAGCCCCGCGCACAGGCTGCTGCCATTGCGCTCTGCGCCTGGCGCGAGCAAATGGCCAAAGATAAAGACCGACCGCGTGGCCACATCGTCCGCGACGACTGCCTGCTCGACATCGCCGCTCGCCAACCCGGCAACATCAAGCTACTCAGTCAGGTTCGCGGCATGCCCGGCCATATTGTCGACCGCCACGGCAAACACCTTTTAGCATTATTAGCCGAGGCTAAAAATGGCCCGGCACCGGCACAAAAACCTCGCCCAACCCCACTGAACGACGCTCAGGATGCGGTGGTCGACTTTTTAATGGCGATAGTGAAACTACGGGCTGCGGAGGAA
Organism: uncultured Gammaproteobacteria bacterium; assembly: GCA_905479545.1. Classification (GTDB taxonomy): domain Bacteria; phylum Pseudomonadota; class Gammaproteobacteria; order CAJQNE01; family CAJQNE01; genus CAJQNE01. The sequence continues at coordinate 8,981 of CAJQNE010000326.1, forward strand.
CAGATAACGCCGGCAACGCTGGTCAGTCGAAAGCATTTAGAAGGACTGGTTCGGGGCGAACGCGACCTGGCGGTATTAGAAGGATGGCGACGACCCATGGTAGGAGAGCTGTTGCTAAAGGCGCTTGGTGGTGAGAAATCGCTAACGATAAAAAGCTCAGCCGTCGCACTTTCCTGACATCACCCACACCCAACGGCACAGCTTAGCGCATTGTGTACCCGCGCTTTTCCAAACAACCACGAAAAACCGGCTCGTATTCGTAAGCCCGGCTCCCACCCGCTTGCGGGTCATAACCGGTTTCGTCGGCAGCGAGTTGCTGGCATTCGGTTTTATCCTGCTTGCGCTGGTCGCCACTTTGTCCGGCCGAGGCAAATATTTGTGGCCCGCGATGCTGGTATTGAGAACGGTAAGGGTTAGCCACCGTTACATAAGCACCAAAACGCGGATTCCAGCGGAAGTAGTCATTATGGGATCGTGAGTAACGATAATTGCCATAGAAGAAGCTGTCGTGACCGTGCGCCAGCGATGAGAAGCGATAACCTAGCGGCGCCGCAACCACCGAAAAACCTGAGCCAAAAGGTTGGTAAAAATGCCCACCGTGAGTGTAGTAACGGCTCCCGCCATGAAATATCGAGCGATGACCGCGTGGCAAAGTGTTTACGCTAAAACCAACGTTTAGCGGACAGTGACGACTACCCCGGTCAGCTTTGGCTGCCGGTGCGGCCGTTAGCATCAACAACGCCGCTGCGGCGAGTAATACCGCCGGGGGGATTATTAGTGGCTTTAGTCGCGGTAAAAACATTAGCGAACTCCGTTAAATTTTACGCTCTCGGTTAATGTGATTAATTTCAGGGTATTCCGTTCAATCAACGGGCCGGTGAGTCGCTAGAAAACCAATCACCAGCCGGAACCGACCGAGCCCTATCAACCGCTAAAAATATCCGGCTGTCGGCCATTTCGCGTCACAAATACCGTATATCAGTAAGACAAAACCGCTCAACACTATTTCTGACTAGCCACCAACTGACACTAATATGATAGTTCGAACCCCATATGCAGAGCCCGTATGCCACCAGCTGAAATGTCGGTATTTTTTCGCCTTCCCCGGCTGAACCCGCGCTTCAGGAACCCACATTGGTCGCTTCCGAAATACCATAATCAGGCGAACAAGCTGATGGTCGCCGCAGGAGAAATTCAGGAGGTATTGCCTTGTTAAATTTGGAGAATTACACCGACTTCGATAGCGCCAGTGCTGCAGTGTTATCGTACCTGCAAGGCAAGCTCGGCTTTGAATTGTGGATGACCACCCGGGTTTCTGACCCGCATTGGATAGTGTTAAACACCGCCGCTGAAAATCAATATGGCATAAAGCCGGGTGATGTACTTCGCTGGTCGGATTCGTATTGTTCCAGAATGACAAAAGGCGAAGGGCC
>CAJQNE010000327.1 GCA_905479545.1 uncultured Gammaproteobacteria bacterium
TATCCACACCTTCCGGAAAGTGCATCAGCTCAATATCGCAGCTGTCTGGCTGCAGGCTATTGGCGAGGTAGTAGGCTTTCAAAGTGCCTGTTGTCGTCGGCGCGGAGTAAAAGTCTTCGGAGTCCATACTCAGAAGCCAAACCGGGCGTTGCGGAGTGTTGACTAAATCGGGAGCGGTAGTGGGCATTTTATTCGCTTGTGAGAGCTATTTATTGTGGTGGATGCAGTGTAGGCAGCTTCACCATTAGAACGCCAGCTCTACTAAGTAGATAACGAGCGAAGTTCGTCTAATAGAAACTACCAAATCGGCTAATTCTGGGCCGTAAGTGGGTCTGCCCGAAAAGTGAGGTTGCCTGGCTGCGTAAGCGGAACTCTTCGGCGTACAACCAATGCAGCCGGCTGTATAAATGTTCGCGCTGCCAGCTGCGGTAACGCCGATCCTCCCATTTGCTGCTGCGGTCATATCGACTTAAGTCATTGTCAATTAGCCTCAGGTCACTTTCGAGAGAAAAAATGCGATTCTCGACACGATTTAGTTCGCTACCCAATACGTACTGGGGGTAGAAGGTTTTTTCAGCTTCCGGCGAACAGACCTGATAATAAGCCTGACCTTTGTAACCCGCCACGAAGCCCTGTTCAGCCGTGCAGTAAGAAACCAGGCCATCTTTGCGGCCGCGCTGGTATTCAGCATCGTCGGGAGCAATATCAAAATTGCCGCACTGGTTGTCATAGCGCTGCAGCTTACCCGGTGGCACGCCTTTTTTGCCGTCGTAAACCCCTACGTCGTACCAGTTAGCGGCGGTGCACTGATCCTCGGTGAGTGGCGGTGCGGCGCAGCCGCCTAAGCCAACTACTATGAGTAAACCTGTAAAAAATCTAAGCATCAACGCCCCCCCAAAACCGGAACTATCAGCTGAACGAATGGCTGGCAAACCCAACCCTCGCCCAAACTGACACATAATAATTTGACTACCTTATTATCGATTAGTTCTTCGAGTCGGCCAGTGACTTAACCACGCCCTGCTGAGCTAAGTTGGCGCGAAGCGCTTCTACCCGGTCGCGGTTTACATGAAAATCGAAATAGCCAATCCTGCCGCTGGAGCGAATCTCGATTAGTCGTTGTGCAGGCTTTAACAGCAGCTCAAAGTCATCGGTATAAAAATTCCACGGGCTTTTAATTTCGGCGTGCAGATAATTTGGTTCTTTCGCCACTACGGTCGTTTTTTCCATCGCCGTTACCGTATTAAGTGCAGCCTGCCACGCAGTCGTTACATCACCACGGATTGTGAGTGGCTCGACCCGTCGTTCAGCAGTGGCAGCACTAGTCACGCAACGCGGCCAACTTGGGCACTGGGTTAGTTCCCCTGCCTCTACGCCGGTACTACGTTCGGTAAAAGCTGCGCAGCCAGATAGTCCAAAAGCGACTAATAAAATCAGACACTTAACAACACCGGGCTTACTCATACTGAGCCTATCCATACTAAAATTATCCATATTGAGAATCAGCTACAAAAGGGTTAGTTAACCGCTCCTGACCAAACGTCGACATTGACCCATGACCCGGGACAAACTTCACCTCGTCACCCAGCGGAAATAATCGCCCCCGAATAGAGTTGACCAAATCTTCATGGTTACCACGCGGGAAATCACTCCGGCCAATCGAGCCCTGAAACAGTACGTCACCCACCTGCGCCCAGCCACTTTCTTTATGGTGGAAAACAACATGGCCCGGCGTATGGCCCGGGCAATGCAGCACATCAAATTCCAAGCCACCTACAGTCACCGTATCGCCATGCACTAACCAACGATCAGGCGTAAAGGATTTTGATGCAGGAAAGCCAAACCGCTGCCCCTGCTCCGGCAGCGCGTCAATCCAGAACGCATCGTCTTTATGCGGACCTTCAATCTGCACCCCCAGCTTCTCGGCCATATCGCCGACGCCACCGACATGATCAAGGTGCCCATGGGTGACTAAAATTTTCTCAATATCAACACCCTGCTGCTCCGCCAACTCAAGCAGCCTATCGATATCACCGCCGGGATCTACAAACGCACCTTTGCCGGTGTCTGAATCCCACACGAGTGTGCAATTTTGCTGGAATGGCGTAACAGGGAGTATTCGGTATTCAAGTTTGCTCATGCCGCTATCATAAGCAAAAACATACGGTGTCGCATTGGCACTTTATAAGCCGCCAACCACGCCGCAGCATTCAGTGTTTACGTGCTGCAATACCGGTCGGGGCGCCCGCTAAAGCACGACCCGACCGGTGGCTAGCCTTTGCTTAAGCAGGCGTTACATTGCCGTCAGCAATGCGAATGCGATTGCCGCCGAAGGTGGTGAACGTGAACCCGGCAAAGGGCTCATTGAAGGTGCGGGAAACGCCACGAAGCAGTGCGATGGCTTGCTGTTCGCCAAGCTCCAGGCCTTCTATGCCATCCGAGCGATAGTGCACACCTGCGGTGTCGCGACCGATGGCAATATTATTCGCTAACTTATTAAATTCGCCGCCGGCAGTGAGCGTTTCACGGTTAAACGGCAGCAACGAGCTACCGTCAGCATTGGCTTGCACGTTGTCCGGCAGTACGAAATCTTCGTCGAACATCGCTTTTAACACCGTTACGCAAGCGCCGGCGATGCCAGCGTGGCCAGCAACATACGATGGGTGCGTGGGCGAACCCTCGGGGAATGCGCATGGCAACAAGGCCGTGCCGTTGTGCTGGAATGCCAGGTCAACAATCCTTGAATCAAGGATATCCGGGTGTAGCTCGTAATTTCGCTCTCCGGTCGCATGGAAATGCACTCGGGCAGCGTAAACCTCAGGGCGAAGTCGACGGTGCACCCGCCACTTCTGGAACCATGAGCCTGAAAGTCCCAGGTTCCCGGCACGAGTCACCAGGTCAAGAATTAATGGCGGGCCGAGGCTGGTAAAGCCACCTTGGTTAGTAATCGTACTGCGATAGGGATTGTCCGGGTCCAACGCATCACTGCCAAACGTCAGCATAATTAATGCCGCATTGAGATAGCCCTGGAAACTCACGTCCCGGTGCACATACTCGCCCAGCGAGCGGCCGTTGTAGATATAGCGCCGCTCCGGATCAAAGGCGAGGTTGGTGGTCGGGAAAGCGCCGCGCTGAATACTTAGCCAACTATCCACATCAGTCAGAAAATCGACACCCGCTACCGGTACTTCGTAACGCTGCTCGATAGTCGTTGGGCCAAAAGGCACGTCGCGCAAGAGAAACTGGCTGATATAAGGCCCGACAAGGTCTCCCGGCGTCTCTCCACGGAAGATAGTGGTTTTTCGCACTTTGCCGTTTCGTTTGGGGCCAACCGCTTCGGAGAAGTTGTTCAGATCCCGCACTGCGGCATTAATACGATTATCCCGGTTGTAGTCGATAAACGGCACGTCCCGGGTTGCCGCCTGCCAATAAACCTCACCCATTTCAGCGGCAGTCTCGGCACTACGGAAAGTAGGCGCGGCTCTAATTCGAGTGGCGTGGGAGTCGAGACCACTCAGATCAAAACGCAACGCGCCTTGTGGGTTGGCGAGCCTGAACTGGGCCGGGTTAGCAAGCGGTATAGCATTAAAATCACTTTGCTCGCCGGTACGCATCGCAGTTACTAGTTGCTCAAACGCTGCCGGGCGGACTTCGCCGAAGCGATTACACGGCAAGGTTTTTGAAAAGCTGGCGTAATAACGCTGACCGGCATAACGGGCTTCGTCATCGTTATCCAGCTGGTCTGGCAGCAAAAATGCCTGATCTCGCAGCTCACGGGCATCGCGACGGCGAAGGCGGAAGGCAGCTTCGGCACGGGTCTCACCGTCCAGCGCAGCATCAGAATCAAAGGCCGAAAAATCATCGGCAAGCGCAGGCAAGGCAGCAGCAGCCGCTAAAGCGGCGCCACTAGCGACGGCGGTGCCGCGGAGAAAATTTCGGCGGGAGTCATTACCGCACTCGCCGTCGTTGCTTGTTTTAAGTGTGTTCTCAGTCATTTAATCATCCTCGTTTTAGTCGACATTGAGGGGCACATCGCACAGCGAATGCGATCACCCGAATTCGATACTACGTCCGCGCCAATAGTCGATCCATGAACTGATTCACATAATTAACCTCGCTTTCGACACTAATAATTTCACTTAAAAACTTATTGAGGGATTTTTTGATGGCTATGCGCCCGTTCTCCGGTGCGGTTGTCAGCCGGGGTTCGAGCCCTACAGCCCATAACCGAACGCCAGCCGCAGAAATTCAGCGCTGCGGTGATTGCATGCGGGTTCGACGAGAAACTGCGTCAGACGCTATTTAAATTCCAACCGCGGCTGTTTCCGCTCAGCGGCTTTTATTGCGCGGTACTCAGTGCACCTAGCAATCCGGCGACAGCAGCGACTACGGTACTGGCCGTTTTCAGGGTTCTGGTTTGCATTGTTTAGCTCCGTTAGGCGCAGTGCTCAGCGTCAGACAATTTAAAGGCACCGCCCGTAACCAGGGGGCGCGAGCGTAC
>CAJQNE010000328.1 GCA_905479545.1 uncultured Gammaproteobacteria bacterium
ATCTAACCACGTTGTTTTACAACCAGAGCTAAAACGGCGGCTATTGTAATGCCAAACGCCACCACCGCGCCAAAACTCGCAACCGCAGGGTTACTACTGAGGCCCAATAGCCCAAACGCCAGAATGGAAGTGAGCCCGGAACAGGCGATGGCGAGTGGCGTGTGACTGTGAGCGGATTGCTGCGAGAAGGCGAACACCGCGTAGTCGATACCAATACCGAACACCAAAAACAGTGCAACGATATGGAAGATATTTAAGCCGGACTGCAACAATCCGGCGAGTAACACTGCGCCAAGGCAGGCCGTTACCGGCAGACATAACATCGCCAGAGCATGCCGCCAACGACCCACGCCCAGACGAAGCAACAGCCAGGCAGCGACCAGTAAGCAGCCTGCCGCTAGGCCTATCGCTGCCGCTTTGCTTAAACGGTTTAACGCGGCGTTGGAGTTGGCAACGAAGTCGTGATATTTCACCCCACCCTGGTTCGCAGCATAAGCCTCAGCGGCCGCTTGGCTGCCGTTAAACACCAGGCAAGGCGCGATGTACTTCGCCGTCGCTGTGCTGCCTGAAGCCGTGGCGGCCAACAGCGACAAATCCGCTGGCAGTGACATTGCCTGAGGCTGACGGCTCGCGGCAAAACGTTGCAACTGGCGGCCTATCCAGCTGGCATCTAACCCTAACCCGATTGAGAATTGCCCCAGGCGGGCGGGCGTATGCAACGCCGCCAATAGCTCGAGGTTTTCTTGCTGTCGCTGGATAGACGGCGAAAAACCAGCGGCGCAAAGGGCAGCATCTGGCTGGTCGGCCAAAAAAGCTTCCTGCCGTTCCAGCACCTGCTGCTCGCTTGCGCCGGTGAATAACAAGGTGGCACCGCTAGCCCGCTGGCCACTGCGCTGGGCAAACTGCTGCTCGTTTTGCTGCAAATCCGCATCGGCGGCGTAAAGCGCCGTGAGGTTATTATTGATATGCAGGTAGCCGAAGCTGGCGGCTGCAAAGGCAAGTGCGGCCAGCCCGGCGAGGGCGACCGTGCCGCTGCCAGGCAAAAATTGTAGCTGCCGCAACTTGTTCAGTGCACCGCCAGTGGCCGCCCGCGCCGGATGATGTATTGGCAGCAGCAACACTGCCAGCAGTGATGTGAATAACCCAACGGCGGCAAATACTGCAACTTGATTCAACAAGCCAATCGGTTGGAATAGCAGGCAGAGATAACAGAGCACGCTGGAAAGGCAGGCTAGCAGCAGGTTTTTAGCTAACGGCTTCGTCACCGCGCCATTGCTGCTGTGATTGCCACTGAGTGCAGCGTGGAACACATAATCGACCGCGAGGCCAATAACGCCAACCGCAAACACCAGGCCAATGACCTGCAGTTCAGCGAATACCAACAGACAGGCTAACAGCCCGGCACCGCAGCCAAGCGCGATAACAATGGCGGTAGTGAGTAGTGGTTTCAGGCTGCCGAATAGCCACAAGAGCAGCAGCACAATGGCGAGCATTGAGCCGCCACCGATTATCGACGCTTCCGATAACGCCCGGTTAGTGGCGCGATAAATGTGTAGTGGCGCACCACTGCTAATGATGGTGCTACCGCCGTCTGACTTTGCTTCTGCCAAGGCCCCTTCAACTGCGGGAACGGCTTCTTGCGGTACTGAGTAACGACCGTAGCGCAGTGGCGGCGTGTCGCGGGTTTGCAAACCGCCTTCGCCGGGCTCCAGCCCGCTAAAGCCTTGCGGTAACTGCTGTAGATATTGCGCCTGGTAGCCAAACGGATCGTTGACGATATCCAACAATAGCTGGGAGGGTGAGTAATACCGGGCAATGGCGGCCCGTAATGCGGCATCGGGTTGCTGTAGTTGCTGGCGTTGTTGCGCCGTGAGTAAACGAGCCGAATGCGGAGCGAAATACTGTTGTAGCTCAGTCAGCGTTGCGGGCTCAGCCGCTTTAACACCATCAATCGCCAACAGGGTGCTGTCGATATTGCTGTCGGCGCTATACAGCAGCTGTAGCTTGCCGGCTTGTGCGCCGGTTAGTCGCCGGGCTACATCACCAAGCTCACGATCAGCCGGCAATAGCGCGGTAATGTCGCTACTGAATTGCGCTTTGGGCAACTGCCAAACAAGGCCAATTGCCAGCAACGTCGCGAGCAATGCTACCAACCATCGGCGACGGCTTACTGTCATTCAACACTGCTATCGGGCTGCAGAATAATTTGTGTGCTACTACCGGATGCTTCAGCAATACGGACATTGACGGTAGTGGCCTGCTGTTCGATATCAATTCTGGCAAACAGCTCTTTTAGCGCGTCGCTACGCGGCGTTAGCTGGCTGCTATTACCCTGCTGCTTTACATCAAAATACCGCTGCAAGCCGTCAATATCGTTTTTGACGATAAGCGCTAATACCCGCGATACGGTGGTTACGCTCTCGCCCCGGGCGGTAACCTGAAACTCACCCTCCGGCGTATAGCGCTCGCGAACTGCGTCGCCACTAATCAGCACTTCGCTATAGAGCGGGGTGATGGTGGTCCAAAGCACTTCGGCTTCGCTAATGGTGAAGGTACCGCTGGATTTCAGCGCCCGCGATAAACCTATCAGCTGTTTAGTTTGCGTGAAGGTGCCGGCTTTTTGGGCGGTTACCTGACCGGTTACTTGAGCGCTTAGTTGGCCGCTTGATTGAGCGACGGCCAGGGTAGTGGCTATCAAACCCAGCGCCATCAACGGCACCAGGAATTTAATTTGTTTACTAATGCTTCTTTCAGCGCTGTTCTTTAAAGCATTTTTCATTACGGTTCGAGCCCAAGTTTATGAAATATCACATCTGGAGACCGTAAACAGGTCTCCTGAGTTCGCATATTCACCGCAACTTGGGTTGTTTCGCCCTTGGTTAACAGCTCACCGCTGACCTTATCGTGCACCCGGTATTTTATTTTCAACCGGTGCTGCCATTCCAGCAGTTCGGCCCGAACAATGATTTTTTGCTCAAAATGGGCCGCCCGTGGATAGCGAACCTTCAGATCGATAATGGGCCAGGCGTAGCCGGAATCCCGCATGGCGGTATAGCTGTAATCAAACTGCTCCAGCAGCTCACAGCGGGCCAGTTCGAAATACTTTATATAATGGCCGTGCCAGCAAATTTCTAACGAGTCGACATCGAAGAACGGTACGGTAATTTCGATTTCGGCGCTGTGACGGGTCATTTTTTCTGACCACTACTGTTCTGGCCGCTACCGAAATTACGCTGCAGCATTCGGGCGAACAGCTTCGGAAACCGCAGCAACATGCCAAAAAACAGCCGGGTATGCATCGCGGTAATCCGCACGTTGTCGGCCACCATATTGAAGTGCGACACGCCGTTTTCAGGGTAATTAACGAAGGTAGAAAAATGCACTATCGGCACGCCCTCCCACTGATGGCGGACCAGAATTTCACTATCAAAATCCATTCGTTTGCCAATATAAGCATGTTGAATAATGGGCTGGGTAAGCGCCAGCGGGTAGGCCCGAAAGCCGGTTTGCGAATCGCGTATCTGCAGCGAGAGCGTGTTAATCCACACCCAGACGTGAGTCAGATAGTGTCCATAAAACCGGGCTTTGGAAATACTCTCATCGTACTCAGCGGCCGCTGACACAATGGCACCAGGGTGGCTGCGAACCAACTGCAGGCAGCGGCCGATGTCAGCAACATTATGCTGACCGTCGGCATCAATTTGCAGGGCATGGCTGTAGCCGTCATTGGCCAGCGCATTGAGTCCGTCGAGCATTGCCGCACCTTTACCACCATTTTCTGCTCGGTTTAGCACAGTAACGCTTGGCTGCTTAACCAGCTCAGCCAACACGGCCGAGCTTTCGGCATCGCTGCCATCATTCACAATTAATACCGGTAGCTGCTCGGCTAAAGCGCCAGCAACCACATCGCCAATCCGCAAAGGATGGTTGTAGTATGGAATAAGGGCGGCAATGCGCAGGGCATCATTTGCAGGGTGTTCAACTGACATCAGGAACCGGTTCAGTGGTGGTAACAGCGGGCTTAAATTCGCCACTACAGACTGTGCTGCCGTCGGCAGCTAGGTAAGCAAATGCCAACCGCCGACCCACTTTTAAACGAAGTTGCAGCCGTGAATCAGGGCCTATAACCCGACGAAATTTCACCCGCGGTATTTCCTGCAGTACCGCGAGTGGAAAATGCTCAGCAAAAGCCGCTTTCGCCCACAGCACCAAAGCAATTCCCGGTAACACCGGTTCGCCATCAAAGTGGCCGTCGAACCAGGGAAGGTGCGGAACACTTAGTTCAATAGTGGCCGAGTTTGATTCTACCGCGACCGAGATTACGTCGGGCAGGAGCGCTTTATCTAATGGTAGTGGCGCTACGGGCACTAAGCGGCCTGACTGCTGAGCTCAACAA
>CAJQNE010000329.1 GCA_905479545.1 uncultured Gammaproteobacteria bacterium
CAAGCTCTGAGTAGTTGCTAGCTGCTGGTGAGAGCAGAGCAGTAACGAAAAAAGCGGAGCTTACTAAAGTAAATTCCGCTTTTCTGAGGGTTTAATTCCGTATTGAGTCGCTTAAGGTTCTCTATAACCGTTAAGGCATATTTCGTACTTCAATGGCAGTCGGTGCCATGGTGTTCTCATGCAAGTGGTACATAATCCACAATGATCCGACCAGCATGATTATCAGCAGCATGCCGGTAAACAATAGCGATAACAGGTTCCAGCCCGATTCGCCTTTGGCATCGACGTGCAGGAAGAAGATCATATGAACGAAGATCTGCACGGCAGCGAATGCAACGATAATGGCAATGGTGAAGGGTTTGCTGTCGATAACATCGCCCATCACCAGCCAGAATGGAATAACGGTGAGGATCACGGCCAGCACAAAGCCGGTCATGTAACCGCGGAATGTTGAGTGTCCGGCTTCCGGGCCGCCGTGGCCGTGGTTTGCGTCAGCAGCGCTCATCGCACCATCCCCATCAAATAAACAAAGGTAAATACGCCGATCCAGATGACGTCGAGGAAATGCCAGAACAAGCTCAGGCAACTCACCCGACGCCAGGTCACTTCGTCGATGCCGCGCTGTTTCAGCTGAAACATCAATACGATTAACCAGATGATGCCGAAGGTGACGTGTAAGCCGTGGGTGCCGACAAGAGTGAAGAAGCTCGACAGGAAAGCACTGCGGCCAGGGCCGGCACCCTGGTGGATCATATGGTAAAACTCATAGAGTTCCACCGCGATAAAACCAGCGCCCAGCGCGCCGGTGATGGCCAGCCAAGTCATGGCGTTCTTCAGTCGCTTTTGCTGCATTTCAATCATCACAAACCCGTAGGTAATGGATGACAGCAATAGCAGTGAGGTGTTGAAGGCAATCAGCTTCAGGTCGAACAGTTCCTGTGGGCCAGGCCCGGCTGCATAACTGGTGCCTAGCACACCGAAGGTAGCGAACAGGATCGCAAAGATCAGGCTGTCGCTCATCAGGTAGAGCCAGAAGCCCAGCATCGTGCCGTTTTCGGGGTGTAGATCTTCCCGCGTGAAGAAAACCGGCTTTTCGCCTGGCTGCTCTATAGCCGTACTTGGTTTGCTAGACATAATCAGCCTCCCGCCCGACTCAGTTGAGCCTGCTCAAGGGAGCGGGTGTGTGCCGCCTCGGTGTCCGCCACTTCTGCAGCCGGAATGTGATAATCCCGGTCGTAGTTGAAGGTGTGGAAAATCGAATAACCAATGAGTGCAACGAACGAAACAGCCGCCAACCACCAGATATGCCAGATTAAGCCAAAGCCACAGACTGTCGATAGGCCCGCTATCACCATACCGGCCGGTGTGTTCTTTGGCATGTGGATCGGTAGAAAGTCAGTAGTCGGCCGTTCGTAGCCGCGCTTTTTCATGTCGAACCAAGCGTCGTTATCGTGCACTACCGGCGTGAACGCAAAGTTGTAGTCCGGCGGCGGCGACGAGGTTGCCCACTCTAATGAACGGCCGTCCCAGGGGTCGCCAGTCAGGTCACGCAGTTTCTCGCGGTTACGGATGCTAACGAAAATTTGCATGCCGAGTGCTAAGATGCCGATAGCAATGAATACCGCACCGACTAAAGCAATCTGGAACCAGATTTGTAGCGAGGGATCATCAAAGTGGCTCATGCGGCGGGATACACCCATCAGGCCGAGCACGTAGAGCGGCGTGAAGGCGACCCAGTAGCCGATCACCCAGAACCAGAAACTCACCTTGCCCCAGAATTCGTCGAGCACGAAACCGGTCGCTTTCGGGAACCAGAAGTTAAAGCCGGCAAAGAAGCCGAACACCACGCCACCGATAATCACGTTGTGGAAGTGGGCGATCAGGAACAGGCTGTTGTGCAACAGGAAGTCGACTGGCGGAATCGCCAGCATTACGCCGGTCATGCCACCTACTGTGAAGGTAATTAAAAACGCCAGTGTCCACATCATCGGCAGCGTCATGCGAATACGACCGCGATACATGGTGAACAGCCAGTTAAACAGCTTCGCGCCGGTCGGGATCGAAATGATCATCGTCGCCAGGCCGAAGAAGGCGTTGACGCTCGCGCCGGACCCCATGGTAAAGAAGTGGTGCAGCCATACCAGGTAGGACAGGATCGTAATTACGATGGTGGCGTAGACCATTGAGCTATAGCCGAATAGCGACTTTTTACTGAATGTTGGCACGATTTCGGAGAACACGCCGAACAGCGGCAGGATAAGGATGTAAACCTCGGGGTGGCCCCAAATCCAGATGATGTTGATGTACATCATCGCGTTGCCGCCGGCGGCAATATTAAAAAATTGGGTGCCGGCATAGCGGTCAAGCGTGAGCAACACCAGTGCGGCGGTCAGAACCGGGAAGGCTGCGACGATCAATACGTTGGTGCAAAGAGCAGTCCAGGTGAAGATCGGCATACGCATATAGGTCATGCCCGGGCAGCGCATTTTTACGATGGTGACCAGGAAGTTTATGCCGGTGAGCAATGTGCCCACCCCGGCTATCTGCAAGGCCCATATATAATAGTCGACCCCGACCCCCGGACTCGCCTCAATCCCCGATAGCGGCGGGTAGGCCAGCCAACCAGTGGTAGCGAATTCGCCGACAAACAGCGAGGCCATAATCAGTGCAGCACCGGCTGTAGAGAACCACAGGCTGAGGTTGTTTAAGAACGGGAAGGCCACGTCGCGGGCGCCAATCTGCAGCGGCACAATGATATTCATCAGACCGGTAATCATCGGCATGGCGACGAAGAAAATCATGATCGCGCCGTGGGCGGTGAAAATCTGATCGTAATGGTGTGGTGGCAGGAAGCCGGTGGCGTCACCAAAGGCCGCAGCCTGATGAAGTCGCATCATAATCGCATCAGCGAAGCCACGCAGCAGCATCACCAGGGCGAGAATGATGTACATGATGCCGATCTTTTTGTGGTCGATACTGGTGAACCATTCGGTCCACAGATAGCCCCACAGTTTGTGCTTGGTTATGAGCCCTAGCATCGCCACGCCGATCAGGACAGTGCCAGCAAAGGTTACGGCGAGAATAGGGTCATGCAGGAACGGCAGTGAGTCCCAGCTCAGCCTGCCAAACAGGAACTGAACCAGTCCGGAGCGATCTTCTTGTGGTGCTACTTGCATCGATATGCCTTCCCTGTGGTGTCGCCGCTA
>CAJQNE010000330.1 GCA_905479545.1 uncultured Gammaproteobacteria bacterium
TATTCCGGGAGGCAGAAACCGCATTTACGCGGGAATTAGCAAAGGCAATTCTCGCTGCGCGTTTGTCGCCCAGCTCAATAATCGAAGAAAGCGACACGGTAAGCTCAGCACCCGAAAACGCCTGCGCCTCGCCGGTGCCCATCACGTTTTCCAACTCAGCACCCAGTCGAAAAGCCGGACGCAAGGCAGCAGTCTCAGCCTCGTAGCTCAGTGAATTTTGACGGAAACGAAAGACCTGCAAAGCGGGGTGAACTTCAGCGGCGTTCGTCAGCGCTTGGCGCAACGACAGCGTAGACGAGTCGGCTGAGTAAGCGAGTGGTGTTACCAACAGAAAAGCTGCAGATAACGATACAACACGCGCACGGCGAAGCCGTGGGCAATATGAAAAAATCATGGGAAAGATTCCAGAAAATTAGAAGGAATGGCCCTAATCTAAGGCCAAATCAGCATTACTTTTTCGGAATCAAGCTATCGGAGGCCGGAACAACGACGGCGGCCGCTCACTAGTGAAACGGCGAGCTGACGAAGTGCGAATCAACAGCGCTTCGGTATTAAAAGGAAGTCTGTAGTCACCGCTGGCAACCCAGAAGCACGGCGCGTGGCAACAGTCCGGGCAGTGCTCGGCGTCGGCATCATCAGAATCGTGTTCTAAACTGCTGTCGTGATGTGCATGTTGCTCGCCAACGACCACATCAACTGCGCTATCAGGCTCCGGCATAACGCGCTCACCTGCCTCAGCTAAGCCAAGGCCTAGCAGACAAGTCATGATGAATATGTGGAGAAAACGGTGCATAGACCGACTATACCACAACACAACCGTCTAAGAGACGCCCTACAGCTGAGATATAGTTACGAAATGTACATGGCTCAGGTTGAGTAAATTCTTTCAAGGTGCAAAATACTGGCGGCGAATACGCAGAAGTAACGGCGAAAAACACTCACAGCTTCTAGGAATTAATGCTCAAGTAGTTGGCTATATCCAGCTTGACACTGTCCCTGCCATTGACTGGGCTATATACGAGAGAATAATGGATCAATAACCAGCTTTACCAAACCAGCTACTCCATAAGAGAAAAAGGGTTTAGAAATTGCCTACCCCATAGCACCGATCTGTCGACATGAGTTAATTCAGCCTCGTCACAGACGCTGCTCCAAGAACTCTCTATCGCAGAGATGACACGGCCAAAGATATCGCGTGCTTCTGTTTCACTGAGCAAAAAGTTGGGCGCTGCTGTTAAACAATTCTGTAGCTGACTTAAATTGTTTCGTCCAGCAATCAACATAGCCTGGGATGCTTCATTGCCGCTTCGTCCTTGAGGGCAAATGTCGTACGCCGGCGTTAACGACAAGGTCTTACCATCCCAGAAAGCGGCGTGATTTCGTGCATGGTCATCCGTGTTACCACTAAGCACATTAAAAACCAGTCGCGTAAAAAGCTCTTTTAACGTTTCTTTTGGCTTATCAAATCGATGACGAATAATCTCTGCAAAATCCTCATAGCTTGCGTATCTCGCCATCATGTCGTCGAGCCCAAACAATGTGAGTGCAGAAACCATAGCCCGGCGCGACCACCCTCCCCCGCTTCGTTGTCGATCAAACCGCTCAACCAGCAAAACATCTTTGCCCGCGGCTTTCACCAACTTAACCGGAGCAACATTTAGACCGGCCAGGCTGGCTAATTTCATGGCTATATATTCGGCTTTTACAACACTATAAATATCACTACTGGTCGAAAACTTCGCCACATACTTACGATTATTGTGTTCAACCAACGCCTTCGGTCGTGCTCCCCCGATAGCGCTTCCGTGATAAAGCGCCAGATCCAATTCCGGGGTAAGCGGGACACCCTGCTGTACCCTCTCTGCCGACTCTAACAACTCCTCCAGTGACACATTAGCCGCCGATCTTGCGATGTACTCTGTCGGTGACAATTGAAAATCCAAAGCTCCAATCCGATCAGAGCCTGATTCGAGTAGATATGTGAGTTCGTCCAATAAGGCCGTGTCAGTGCCCGCTCCCCGCAAGCCTAGCTTCTTGTTGATAATGACTCGCCGACCCCAGGCATCCGGGGCGGCATCACGAATACAACCAGGCATACTCAGGCCGTCCAATAGCGGCAGTACGCCTGACTTCAACGGCAACTCTGGCTCATACAACGACATCACTATGCCGGTATCCCCCATGCGCTCCAGGTAGCTTCTGCCGTAATTAAACGCCATGCCCTGCCCTACCTGCTCCAACTTGCCAGCGACCACCGGCTCCGTACTATTCGGTAGCCACACCCAAACGAATGCCTCTCGGCTGCTCTCACCGTCCTTAGAAATCATCATCTACGTCCTTACGGGCTTTGCGTACTGATTTTGGCAAGAGTGCTAGCTTAGCGTCAGCATGTTGCATATTGGTTGTCAGGGCGGCTTGATTGGCATCAAACAGCGGAACGCCAACGATAGTCGCCACTTCAAAAACGGCGCCGATTTCACATTTTGGATTACCCTTCTCTATCCGCTGCAGCAACCCCCGGGA
>CAJQNE010000331.1 GCA_905479545.1 uncultured Gammaproteobacteria bacterium
GGTGAAGCAGCGTGGGGCTGAGGGCCGGATGCCGCAATGGCGCCGACCAGGCAGCAGCGGTCGGCGATCCGCAATGGTGCAAAGCCGCTACCAGGCTCACGCATATTGACAACCTGACCCCGGAACACCCGTGCTGCGGCACCGATAATCTGGTCGCGGTCGGCAAAGAATCGCAGATCGTACATCCAGTTCTCGCCGCTGGGTTGGACGGTTGGATTGGCGACGAACTCCTGAGCAAGGTAGTTCTGCACCGGCAGGGAA
Source organism: uncultured Gammaproteobacteria bacterium (assembly GCA_905479545.1). GTDB lineage: Bacteria > Pseudomonadota > Gammaproteobacteria > CAJQNE01 > CAJQNE01 > CAJQNE01. The sequence continues at coordinate 262 of CAJQNE010000331.1, forward strand.
TTCAGCCGGTTACGGCTTATATTGCGGCCAAGCACACCGCCTTTGCCAGCATGGCCTGAGTAGGGTTTTAACACCCATGCTGCCCGGTTGCGATATCAGTTTTCGTTTGTCAGTGAGTCCATCGCTACGGTTTTGGCCTTGCTTTATCGCAAGGCCAAGCAGCCCTAGGCCGAACACGAATAACAGGCCCTCAGCGGGTAATGACACAGCAGCCACAGACGGTGCAGCGAGTCCGGTGATTGTGACTGATTGCAGCGTGGCGGGGTCGTTCGGGTCATCTGCCGTATCACGGCCAAATAGCGTTAGCACACCGGTATTGGTAAAGGCCGTTGCGTCGGTGAGAATGGCTGGGAAATATGATTCATCGCGAATGCCGCCTCCCAATTGGTCGTTAAGCAGGGAGTCACCGTAGCGGAACGTTAATAAATCACCATCAGCGGAACGGGATACCGAGGTCGGGCCTTTGTCTCCCGAGCCATCCAAACGGTAATTTACGTCAACTTCGAAGCCGTTATAACCGGATACCGTGAACGCGATAATTTCGAAGATGGGGGCAATCCCAATATTTATCGGGTCACGAATTCTGGGGCCGAATATCAGGGTGCCGAGGGTGTTCGATTCTTGCACCCGGTTTTGAATATTGTAACTGGCGTTAACAAATGGCAATGCGCTACTGATGAAGACAGCGTCAAGCAGGTTATCTTGCTGAACCAATCCCCCGAGTTCAGGGCTTGCGAACACGGTGGTGCCAGTCGTGAATACCAAGCCTCCGGGATTTAGCGGCACAGCCAATGCGGGAGTGGAAAAGGCGAAGAAGGTAATCGCTGCGGCAGCGTGAAACTTAAACATCGTATTGTCCTTTTCAGCGAAGGTGTAACTGTAAGTGTAGTTCAGCTGACAATAATTTCCATTTTCACGATGTTTTGGATGTCATGGGCCGGATGCGCTGATTTTAAAGGCGGTATGCACGGCAGCACTAATCTCACTGCCGTGATAAAGACTTACGAGACCGTGTGCCTTACTAGCAGCCGGGTTAAGTTTTACCGTCTTCTTTAGACGTGCGTCCCGTCAGCATCCGGTTAAGAGTCTGGTCACGATCCTTAAAATGGTGCTTCAGTGCTGCGCCGATATGCAGTACTAATATTATTAACACGGCGTATGCGGCAATTTCATGAACTTCACCGGCAATGTCGTGGAGCAGTTCGTTCTTGGTAATGGCCGGAATGATGAACATCCCGAATACGTCGATATTGCGGCCACCGAGCAGTGATCCGGCCATACCGGAAAGTGGCATAAGCACGATGGCGGCAAGTAAGCCATAGTGACTCCAATGGGCCAGCCGTAATTGCCAGGCCGGGCCGTCGCTAATGAGCGGCGGGAAGCCTTGCCACAATCTCCAACCGACCCGCCACAAAGCAAATGCCAATAGGATGCTGCCGGTGGCTTTATGGATGCCCATCAGTAAAGCGTTTGGTTTCTTTGGCAACTTCTACTTCGGCAAGGAATAAACCCAAGCCAAGCATGCCGAGAAAGGCAATGGCGAACAGCCAATGATTGAGTCGTGAAACCCGGTCGTACGTAGTGACTGTAGTTGATTCTGACATGTTAGAGTCTCCAAAAGGCCGGGTGCTTGTTTGATAAATATTAGCCGTTAATGTGGTTGGGTAACACGGTATTCCGGTTGGGTTATATTGTTTTAGTTTCCTGATTAGTGTCGTATCTCAGACGAGTCGCAGCCATGGGCAGCTCCTACAGAGGTTATGCCTTGTAGGAGCTGCCCATGGCTGCGACCGATCCGGCGGAACTGAGATACGGTTAATCAGATTGAATTTTGCTCCTGCGAGTGTTCAGCCAGTAAACGTTTCAATGCAACGAATATCGATTCTGCCGGCTCGCCGGTTAGCCGTTCTATGTGGTCGGTAGCACGGGCAAACTCGCCGCCGTCTATGCCGCGACAGAGCGATAATCGGCGTTCTGTTTCGCTTTCAGTTTCGCCTTCTTTAATACCGCGCTGCAGAAACTCATCAGCCGTGATGCTACGAAATTCTATGCTGTTGCCCGTTAAGCGGCTGAGCACATTGGCTACTTCGGGAATCGCAATAGCGGCGGGGCCGGTTAGCTCTAGTACTTCCCCCTGCAGGCTGGGTTTACGGGCTGCGGCAGCCGTGGCACGGGCGACATCCAAGCGACTGACGTAGCTGCAGTGGCTGCCGTGTCCGGGATAGGGTAGCTCACCCCACTGGCTGAGTTGCGGGGCCCATTCGGCCAATGCGTCGATACACAATGCCCGACGCAGAATCAGCCACTCCAGCCCCGAACTGCGCAGCGCTGATTCGGCATACAGCAGGAACGGTGTCATTAACACCTGAGAGTCAGGTCGTGCGCAGCATAGCGATAGCAATAGCACACGACGCACATTCGCCGTCTTGGCGGCAGCGATCATCTGACTATGCTGCAGAATAGCGGGCTCAGATGAATCGCTGGCGGGTATCAAAATCAAGGTGTCGACGTCAGCAAAAGCGGCCTCCGCGCTGCGGCAGTCGTTGGAGTCGATAGGGCGTTTATTGATAGCACTTTCAGTGGTGCTATCGGTCAGCACATACGAGCAACTACCCGCCGCCACGATTTTTTCAGGCGGCAGACCTTGCGCCAATAACTGATCAACAATCTGGCTGGCCAACCGACCGCAGGACGACACGACTCCTATCATCACGAACCCGCAGCGGGGTAGCCGATTTGTGAAACTGAGCCGTCAGGCAGCAGCGATTGCCAGCCGCCACCTAAAGCCTTGTAGAGACGGATGAGGTTGGAGGTAATCAGCGCATTGCTGACCGCCAAAGCATCCTCCGCCGTCAGGCGCGAACGGTCGGCATCCAGCACATCAAGGAAGGTGCTCAGACCGGCGTCGTAGCGCGACCGCGCCAGTTCAGCGGCGCGACTAGCGGCCTTGGCAGATTGTTGCAGTGAGCGGTAACTCAGCTGCTCATTGGCGTAGGCGGCGAGGGCGTTTTCGACTTCCTCTGCAGCGGTTAGCACGGCGCTTTCCCAGGCGATGGCGGCCTGTTCCTGTAGCGCATTCTGTACCTCGATCTGGCTGCGAATTTTGCCGCCTTCAAACAGCCTCCAGCTCACTACTGAACCAATGCCAAAAGTACGGCTGGCCATTTCAAATAGGTTGCTGGTGCTTAACGACTCCAGACCAATGGAGCCGGTCAAACCGAGTTTCGGATACAACTCTGCGGTGGCAACACCGATGCGAGCCGTGGCCGCCGCAAGCTGGCGTTCGGCGCTGCGGATATCGGGACGGCGACGCATGACTTGCGCCGGTACGCCTATCGCTACTTCGATGGGCGGGTTGGGTACCGGTTGGTTACCTGCCAGCATTCCATCGATGGTTCCGGCCGGTTGGCCGAGCAGCGTTGCTAGCCGGTTGCGGGCTTGTTCAATGCTGGTAGCCAGCGAAGGCAGCTGCGCACGGGTGCTTTCGACATTGCTGCGGGCCCGTTGCAAATCAAGTTCTTCAACCAGCCCGGCCCGCTGTTGCGACTGAATCAGCTCAAACGTTTCCTGCTGGCTGGCGAGGTTCTCCTTAGCAATTTCCAGCCTGGCCTGGAAGCTACGCAGTTCGACGTAGTTCAGGGAAACCTCAGCGAGCACTGATACCAGTGTATCCCGCTGCGATTCGGCGCTGGCTTGTAGGTCGGCGTCGGCCGCTTCGTTGGCGCGGCGTATGCCGCCGAACAAGTCGGCTTCCCAGCCCGCATCAAAGCCGGTGGAGTACAGATCGTTAACCGAACCACCTGCTGCAGCAGTATTCTCACTGCTACCAATGCGCTGCGCCGAACCGCTGGCGCTGAGCGTCGGGAAACGGTCGCCGCGGCTCACGCCACGCTGGGCACGAGCCTGCCGTAGTCTGGATGCGGCGGCACGCAGGTCCAAATTGCTGCTGACGGCTTGATCGATTAGCTGATTGAGTGTGCTGTCGTTGAGCGTGCGCCACCATGTGGTTAGCTCGGTGGGGTTCTTCGGTGTGAGGCCAGCATCCCGACGCATTTCCTGAAAGCCTTCCGGTGTGGCGGTTGCTACCGGTACGGGAGCCTGATAATCCGGCCCGACCGTGGCGCATGCACCTAGTAACAAGCTGCTGCTGAGGGCTAAAGCGGTACGAAACTGTCTCATGAGTGGCTCTCCTGAATGAGTGGCTTATTGTTAGGGTTGGACGCTGACGTTTCGTCATCCGCGGCTGTGCGTTTGGCTTTTTCCCGCACGGTCTGCACCAGCGCGTAGAAGCCGGGCACCATCAATGTGCCGATTACCGTAGCGGCCGCCATGCCGGCAAACACCACCATGCCGAGTGATTGTCGTGCTCCCGCGCCTGCGCCCGTGGCTATTACCAGCGGCAAAATGCCGAGCATGAACGACAGTGCAGTCATCATAACGGCGCGGAAACGCAGTCGGGCAGCGGTGCTGGCGGCGTTGGCAATGCTATCGCCGTGTTCGTCGCGGCGCTGCTTGGCGAACTCCACGATTACGATGGCTTGTTTGGTGGATAAGCCCGCCAACATGATCAGGCCGATCTGTGCGTAGAGGTCCATGCTGCTTTCGGTTAGCAATACACCGAGCAGTGCGCCAGCGACAGCGATGGGCACAATCAGCAATACCGCGATTGGAATTGCCCAGCTTTCGTATTGAGCGACGAGGAACAGGAATACGAACACCAACGACAGCAGCAAAATTGGCGCGATGCCGGCGGACTGCTTTTCCTGTAGCGAGGCGCCCGTCCATTCGTAAGTGAAACCAGAGGGTAAGTGTTTGGCGGCCAGCTCCTCCATCACTAACAGCGCTTCACCGGAACTAACCCCTGCTGCCGGCGTGCCACTAATACTCGCGGAGAGGAACTGGTTATAACGCTTCAACGTTTCCGGGCCTAAGGCGGGAGTGACGCTGCTGACCGCTGACAGGGGAACCATTTTGCCGCTATTACTGCGCACATAAAGCTTGCCGATATCATCCGGTTCGTCGCGGAAGTTATTGTCGGCTTGCAGTATCACTTTATAAACCCGGCCGTTGCGGTTGAAGTCATTAACGGTGAGTGAACCAAGGTTAGCCTGCAGCGTGGTGAAAATTTCGCTGATGTTTACATCCAACAACTGCGCCTGGTCGCGGTCGACATCCAGTTTTAATTGCGGCACACCCGCCGAGTAGGTGGTGTAGACGCGTTGCAGGCGTGGGTCTTGATTGGCTGCATAGATGAGTCCACGCGCAGCGGCGGCCAGAGCTTCTGGCCCCGCACCTGCCTGGTCTTTCAAGGTGAACTCAAATCCACCGCTGCTGCCGACGCCACGAATGGCGGGTGGCGTGAAAGCGATAACGGATGCGCCGGCAATGCTGCCGAGTTCGCCATACATGCGTCTGGCGATTTGCTGGGCAGCCAGGTTTGGTTCGGTACGCGCGTCCCAGGGGTGCAGTCTGGCGATGGCCAGACCAACATTCGAGCCAGAACCCGCCAGCAACGAGAAACCCCGCACCGATATCACTTCGGCGACGCCATCCATCGCTTGAACTCGTGCGTCAACGTCAGTCATGATTTTGTCAGTGCGTTCCAGTGAGGCACCGTCGGGTAGTTGAATGTTAAGAAAAACTACCCCCTGATCTTCATCAGGCAGGAAGCCACTGGGCGTGTTCTGGAACAAGTAAGCGGCGGCACCCGCCGTTACCAACAAAGCCAGCAAAGTAATAACTATGTGCCGGGCGAGAAAACCTGCCGCGCCGGTATAGCCACCAGTCAGCTTGTTGAAACCGGTATTAAACCAACGCAGCGGCGCGACAGGTTGTTGACCATTATTCGCCCGCAACAGCGTTGCGCACAGCGCCGGGCTGAGGGTTAGGGCAACGAGGGACGAAATGCCGACCGATATCGCAATGGTTAGCGCAAATTGCTGATAGAGCTTGCCCGCTACGCCCGGCGTAAAGGCGACAGGTACAAATACCGCCAGTAGAACCAGCGTAGAGGCGATAACCGGGCCGGTTACTTCCCGCATGGCAACGATGGACGCTTGTTTGGGTTTTAGCCCTTCTTCCAGATGTCGCTGGACGTTCTCGATTACCAAAATGGCATCATCAACGACGACACCCACCGCAAGAATAAGCCCGAATAGAGTAATGGTATTGATTGAGAAACCGGTGGCAAGAAATACCGCAAAGGTGCCCACTAGCGACACGGGAATAGCGAGCGCTGGTATCAATGTCGCGCGCCAGTCCTGCAGGAAAATAAACACCACGGCAATGACCAGTGCCAGGGCAATTAGCAGCGTTATTATTAGTTCTTCCAAAGAAATGCGTATGAAGTCGGTAACGTCGTAGGCCAGTTTATATTCCACATCGGCGGGGAAGTTTTTGGCGAGTTCCGCCATTTTTGCTTCCACGCCAGAGGCCACATCGAGCGCGTTTGCCTCAGGCAGTTGGTACACCGCAAACAGCACCGCTGGCCGACCGTTGAAGCGGCTAAAGGCGCTGTAGGATTTTGAGCCGAGTTCTACTCGCGCCACATCGCTGAGCCGCAAGATGCTGCCATTGTTTTCGCTACGCAGCACAATGTTGCCGAACTCTTCGGGTTCTTCCAGTCGGCCTTGGGTACTTACGGTGTACTGATATTGCTGCAGTTCCGGTGTTGGAGCCTGGCCGATTTGACCCGCAGCTGCCTGCACGTTTTGATCCTGAATGGCAGCAGAAATATCGCTGGTGGTCAGGTTCAGATCGGTCATTCGGTTGGGGTCGAGCCATACCCGCATGCCGTAATCCTGAGCACCAAATATTGAGGCGTTACCGACGCCTTCCACCCGCGAGAGGCTATCGAGTACGTTCACTGTGCTGTAGTTCGAGAGGAACAGTTGGTCGTAGCTTTCTTCTGGTGAATAGATGGCGTAGACCTGAAGCATTGATGTTGATTGTTTCCGCACCGTTAACCCCTGTGCGGCAACTACCGAGGGTAGCTGCGAGGTCGCTAGCGAAACCCGGTTCTGTACGTTAACGGCTGCCAAATCCGGGTCGGCATTAAGATCAAAAGTAATGTTGAGCGTATAAGAACCGCTGCTGCTGGTAGATGACATGTAAGACATCCCCTCAACACCGTTAACCTGCTCTTCGATAATGCCAGCCACCGTGGCTTCCACTACCTCGGCACTCGCGCCGGGGTAGACAGCTGAAACCTGAACCTGCGGCGGTGCAATTTGTGGGTACTGGGCAATCGGCAGTGCACCAATGGCGATGATGCCAGCGAGCGTTATGACGATAGATATCACCAGCGCGAAGCGCGGCCGGTTGATAAAGAATTGGCTAAACATAGTGATTATCCTTTGGGGCCGATAAGGCCAGCACGAGGATCAGCAACGTTGGTCGTTACCTTCGCGCCGGGCCGGACTTTCTGCAGGCCGGCGTAAATCACCTGTTCGCCCGGCTCAACACCGGATTCAATGACCCAGTCGATATCCAACCGATCACCCATTGTTACCCGTCGTTGTTCAACAGTGCCTTCGCCATCAACCACCAGCACGTAGTAACCGTTTTGGTCCTGCTGCACGCTGGATTGCGGAACGACATTTTGTTCGCTGAGCGCTCCACGTTGCACCGAAATGTTAACGAACTGGCCGGGGCGAATCAGCCCTTGCGGGTTAGGGAAGCTAGCGCGAATTTCCAGCGTGCCGGTCGACGGACTAATTTCGTTAGCAACAAAATCCATCGTGCCGCTATGCGGGTACTCAGTGCCGTCTGAGAGCAGTAGCCGTGGCGTGAAGAAGTTCATATCCGGGCGGCCAAGGCCCTGTTGCTGGCGGGCCAGCATAAACTGGGTGGAGACTCGCTCACTCACACCAAAAGTAACGTTGATAGGGTCGAGTTGAACGATAGTAGCGAGCACGCCGCTGGTGGGGCCCACCAGGTTGCCGACATCGACCGATGCAGTGCCAATGCGGCCACTGATAGGCGCTTTAATGCGGGTATAGCCGACATTAATATCGCTGAGCTGCAATTGCGCCCTGGCCTGTTCCAGCTGCGCGGTGGTTTGCAGCAAGTCGTTGACGGCCTGTTCCATGGTGTTAGCAGATACGCCACCGGCTTTAACCGACCGCAGACGATTTCGGTATTTGCGGGCTTTCTCGTAAGCCGCCTCGGCATTGGCTACGGCAGCGGCCATCACGGCGCTGTTAGCGTTGTACTGAACCGGGTCAATCTCAAATAACAGCTGGCCCTGAGTGACCTCCGTACCTTCGACAAAGTCGCGTTGCTCAAGCACACCTTCAACACGAGCGAAGAGCTCAACCCGCTCAACAGCACTGGTACGACCCACATAGCTGGCACTATCGGCTACCGCGCGGGTAATTACCGGTGTAACCGTAACGGACGGTGGCGGCGGGGCGGCAGGCGCGGCATTGGCGGTGGCCGTATCGGAGCTGCCCGGTGGAGTGCAGGCACTTAGCAGCAACACGAGCCCTAAGCCGGTGAATGCTGTTCTGGATAAAAAAGGGTTGGGTCGCTGGCTAGCGACGACAGGAAGTGAGCCTGACATATGTTCTCATTATGCCACGATCACCGCAGCCCATAATAATAACGAGTAGTAATTGCGATTAGCTTAGGCGCTGCCTGTTTGTTTGATAAGATGCGATCAATTGATTTCATTGTTCGGATAACTTGCATAATGATCGAGCACCTTCGCAGCATGGCGGTTTTCGCTAAAGTGATAGACCACGGTTCGTTTCGTGCCGCTGCCAAGGCGTTGCAGTTGTCACCATCGGTAGTGAGCCATCATGTTTCCCAGCTCGAACAGCAGCTAGGCGTTACGCTGCTATATCGCTCAACCCGCAAATTGTCGTTAACCGATGACGGCAGGGCTTTCCATCAGGATTGCCGGAAAATGCTTGATGCGGCGGAGACTGGCCTGGATCGGCTGGCCGATCACACCGACATGCTGGTCGGCGAACTAAGAATTGCTGTGCCGGCGTTTCTGAGTGCCACGCTGTTTATGGAAGACGCCGCCGCGTTTGCCAATGCCCACCCGAAAGTCCGGCTCAATATCAGCTTTAACGATCAGGTTCGTGATCTGATGGCCGAAGGTTTTGATCTGGGTTTACGGATCAATGTCGGGCCATTACCCGATTCGAGTATGCGCGCCAGCAAGCTACTCGAAATACAGGGCATGGTGTGTGCCTCACCGCGCTACCTGGCAGATCGCCGTAAGCCTAAAGTACCAAGCGACTTGCTAGACCATCCCTGGGTGATTGGTGTACGGAATAACCTGCACTTCCATTCAGCGGCGGGAGCTGAAGAGTCTATAAAAGTGCAGTCGCGTATTAAAATTGATAGCGCCCACGCTGCCCGGGGCTTTGCGTTGCAGCATATCGGGCTTACGGTATTACCCGAGGCGCTGGTGGACGACGATTTTGCCCAAAACCGGCTAGTAGAGGTGTTGCCGACCTGGCGACTGGCGCCCGCTAGTGTGTATGCGCTGTGGCCACCCAACGCCGGCCACACTAGTTTAAGTTTTCGCTTTGTCGACTTTTTACGGGGCCAGATTGCCCTGCATACGGCACGGGGGCAATTGCTGTGAGACGCTACGCACTTACTGCAGTACCCAAGAGCAACGCCTTCACCGGCACCGAATCATCCGCGAGAAGAGCTACGTCGATATCGCTGTTTTCCGTAATTATTTTTTTGCTCAACATAAATTCCTGTGGGCGATTTACACAATCAGCAGCGATTAGCCTGCCTTCTTTTAAATAAAAAGTTGCAAAACTGTGGCCTGTTAGTCGGTCGCCGCGCACAACTACTTCGTCATAGCCCTGGCTCACACCGGCTATTTGCAGTTTCAGGTCGTATTGGTCTGACCAGAACCACGGCAGGGTAGTGAAGTCTTTGCCTGGGCCGCAAAGGGCTGAGGCGGCGGATTTGGCTTGTGCCATTGCATTGGGCACGGATTCCAACCGCATTTTGCGGCCGTATAATTTGTTCAACTGGTTGGTGCAGTCGCCGGCAGCGACAATATTCGGGTCGTTAGTGCGGCAAAACTCATCGACCACAATGCCGTTGTCGGTGGTGAGGCCGGCCATTTCGGCGAGCTCAATATTTGGCAGCACGCCTACGCCAATTACTACTAAGTGAGCGGCAAGCTCGGTGCCATCTGCCAGCAGTACCTTGTCTACATGGCCGTTACCCGAGAACCCGGTAACGGCCGTATTGGTGTGAATGTGAACGCCATTTTCTGTGTGCACGCGGAGGTAAAAATCTGACACCTCGGGCGCTGTTACGCGTTGCAGTATTCTGTCCGCCATTTCCAGCACGGTAACCTGCATTCCCAGCTTTCTGAGTGATGCGGCTGTTTCGAGACCGATATAACCGCCACCGACAATAACGGCATGCTGGTTTTCGATGACGCCGGCTTTGATCGACTCGGCGTCGGCCAAGTCGCGAAGGTAATGTATGCCGCTCAGGTCACATCCGGGTAGGTCTACTTTCCTAACCCGGGAGCCGGTGCATAGTGCGAGCTTGTCGTAATGGAGCACGTCGCCATCACTCAACGTTACTGTCTGGTTCTTGCGGTTGATGGTGGTAACACGGCTTTGCCGGAACTGTACATCCTGCTTTTCGTAAAACGCGCCAGGACGAATCGCTAAGCCGTCCGCTGCTTTTTCGCCAGACAGAAATGCTTTGGAAAGCGGCGGGCGATGATAGGGCAGGTTCGGGTCATCGCTAATCACCAACACCTCACCCTCCCAGCCTTCCTGGCGAAGGCTGGCGGCCAATTGGGCAGCAGCATGGCTGGCACCGATAATAATGCACTTCTGTGTCATGAGGTTACGCTCGTTATTACGCCCGAAATGGGGCTGATATTGGCTTTAATAATATCCTGCTATGGCGAACTTAAAACCGGCCTTTGGTACAGGTATCGGATGGCTAATCAATGTTCGCGAGTATAAAACGCTGGCAGTGAAAAGCCATGTTTTGAGATTGCGGCGTTGGCTGTGGTTTAGCGACCAGCCTTAGCAATTACTTATTCTGCGTCAGACCTGGTTTCCGGCAGGCCTTTATTACGCTTGGGCGGAGCAGGCCGTAGCGAAACCATGTCTGTTCTTAAAGCTTAGGTGAAACAACCCGCCCGGCCGACTGTGGTGCTCCAATGGTATCGAGTTACTTATTGCCCACGAAAGTCGGTATGCGCTCTGAGGTTCGCATAGCAAGCGTGAATGCAATTAAGAATTATTCGCATTGCAATGTTGAATGATAATCATTATCACCCGCGCCGTTGTCACTTCGTAGTCTTTTCTTATGCCCCCAATTATTGAACGCCTTATCGGTCTGCTGCAGATCGGCGGGCCTGTTGTTGCCATTCTTGCCGCTATGTCGGTTTTAGTAGCCACCTTACTATTGGTAAAACTCTGGCAATTTTATGCCGCCGGTTTGTTTTCTCGCCGTAGCCAATCTCATGCTGAGCAAGTGGTGAGTGCCTGGCAAGCGGGCGATAACGAATACGCTACCACTGAGGCTCGACGCCGCCGCGAGCCGCTGGGCCAAATGCTGGCTAGCACAGCGAAGCATTTACAGGCAGGGCGGTTGAGTAGCCGTGAGCTGAATGAAGAACTGAGCCGCGAAGCGAATGCCCGGTTGGCACCGCTGCGTTCACAGCTAAGAACCATTGAGCTCGTCGCTGGCCTGGCACCGCTATTGGGTTTGCTCGGCACGGTGCTGGGCATGATTACCGCATTTCAGGCGATGGAGCTGGCGGGCAATCAGGTGGACCCGGCGACACTATCCGGCGGTATTTGGCAGGCGTTGCTGACTACCGCCGTCGGGTTAGCCGTGGCGATGCCGGCTATGGTTATTCATAACTTTCTGGAACGCCGGGTTGAGCACTATGCGACCGGCATGGCGGACTGCGTCGGCCGGATGTTAACCGCATCGAGGGCGGCCGAGCTGATACCAGCCCTTGCCCCGGTGCCAAAACCTTCTGCTGCAGCGTCAGCACAGCCACTGGAATTGGCTCGTGCTCGCGGTTAGCACGCCGTCGCGGGCACTTCGCCCGCCGCTTACCGCCTTAATTGATGTGGTGTTTATTCTGCTGTTGTTTTTCATGCTGTCTTCTTCGTTCGTGCGTGAGCGACAGGTAGAGGTAAAAGCGGCCAGCGGCGGAGTAGCAAACACAGCCGTGCCGTTACGTTTAATCGTCCGTGCAGATGGGCACGTTACGGTGGGCGGTAACGACTTTGCACTCGATTCGGCTGCTTTTGCGGCGGAGATTCAACGCTGGAAGTTAGCCGACTCGGCGATTGTAGTGTCTGCTGAAAGCGACACGGCTGTGCAGCTACTGGTGACCGTGCTGGATCGCTTCGCCGCTGCCGGCTTAAGTCGCTTCTCATTGGCGGAAAGTCGGCCGTTATGAGCGCGTTGACATTGCAGTCGCCACGCCGCAAGTCCCCAGTAGACGATGGCATGTTGCCGATGATTAATATCGTCTTTCTGCTGCTGGTGTTCTTTATGGTCGCTGGTCAAATAGCGGCGAGCAAACCAGCCGATGTTGAGCTGCCGGAATCGGTAAGTGACACGGTTGCTGAGGCGGCGGGTATCGAAATTAGTATCGATGCCGCTGGCGTCGTGTGGCTTGGTAACGACCGAATGGCAGTCGAGCTCGGGCCGCAACTGCGACGCCTGATACCTAACGAAATTAGCGGCTCTGGCTCAGCGGATTCGCTGGCAGTTACTTTGCGGGTTGACCGTGGCTTGAATGCCGCGGTGCTGGACCCGGTGTTAACAGCCTTGCGTCAGCAGCGGGTTAGCAGCCTGCGAATTCAAACGGCGGCAGCACCGTGAAGCCTCAGTTGCCGCATTGGGCGATAGCGTTATTGCTCGCCGCGGGTTTGCACGTCGGACTCGCAGTGGCTTGGGTGGGGCTGCAAAAAGCGCCCGCGCCGTTGCCGGTTGATGCCGGTGGTTTAGACGTGGTGGTAGCCATCGCGCCCGCTTCTTCTCCAGCGGCAGCGGTTGAACAGCCCGCCGCAGAGCTGGTGCCTGTTGAAACCGTGCTGGCTGCAGTTGAGCCCGTTATTGAAGTGCCGACTGAACCGGAAGTTGAGACAGTTATTGAGCCAACTGTAGAGCCGGTTATTGAGTCAGTAGTCGAGCCGATGGCCAAACCCATTGCAACTGCAGAGCCGAAGATCGACCTCGTTGAGGCGTTGCCGGAAGTAATGCCTGGAGAATCGCCCGACGAATTACCGGTTGAGCAACCGCCGATAGCAGTGGCGGAGCCTATACCGGAAATGCCCTTGCTGGTAGCTGCGCCACCGGTTGAACCAAAGCCGACAGCCGTGGTGAAAGCCCGACCTGCAACGAAACCGAAAACCCCGGCAAAGCCTCAGCCTAAACCGAAACCACTCACGCCGATAAAGCCAGTGGTGCAAGCGGTGAGTCGGGTGCGGAAAGTTGTTAGCGAGGCGGTTAAACAGCCTCCACACAATCAGTCGGCCCAGGTCCAGCAAAAATTCTCAGCACAGTTTGCGCTGGCTGGCGCGGCGGTCGACAGCAATCAGGCCGTCGCCACTGTCTCTGCGGCGCAACCCAGCCAGAGCGCTGAACAACGCGCCGCAGAACAAGGCTATTACGGCCGGCTTGCCCGCCGTATCGCTAAGCATAAACGTTACCCCCGTGCCGCAAAACGCGAACGCAGCACCGGCACGGTGGTGGTGACCTTTACCGTTGCAGTCGATGGTCGGCTGCAGCAATCACGGGTAACAAAAAGCTCGGGTGACCCCCGTCTGGATGAAGCCGCACTAAAAATGCTTAAGCGGGCTAGCCCGTTCCCACCGCTGCCGGTAGCGATGGGTAGGCGCTCACAAACGATTACTTTGCCGGTTGAGTTTGCCTTACGTCGCTAGCTGTTTGCTGTGCATCGCCACTTTTTAAATGTTTCACAACCGTACTCATCAGGGAGAACCATAATGTCCACAAATCGTATTAATCCTGACGCTGATAAACCGTCAGTAACGCCACCTTGCGCGCCGCGCGAACGCTCAAAGCATGTCAGTGCTTTGGCGCTGGCAATTTCTAGTTCACTGGTTGCCGGCATGGCCCACTCCGCGGAAGTGGAGGGGATTACGCTTGATACCCTGCGGGTTGAAGGCCAGCTTCGCCCAACCGCAAATCCCAATGCGGAACCCGGCGCGCCTTATAAGGTGAACGATATTGCGTCACCAAAATACTCGCGGCCAGTGGCTGAAACTCCCAAGTCGATAACCGTGTTGTCAAAAGAGTCTATTGAAGATTCGGGCAGCACTGATCTTGCCGACGTGCTGCGGGCACAACCGGGTGTAACCATTGGCACCGGCGAGGGCGGTAATGCCTTTGGCGATCGCTATATTATTCGCGGCTTTGAAGCCCGTAACGACGTATTTGTTGATGGCCTGCGTGACCCCGGCGTAACTACCCGGGAAACCTTCGCGGTAGAGCAGGTAGAAGTTGCCAAAGGCCCAAGCTCCAGCTTTGCCGGTCGGGGTACCACCGGCGGTGCGGTAAACAGCGTAACGAAGAAGCCAGCCGACGATGACTTTACCCGGCTACAAGTTGGCCTCGGCACTGATAATAAGTACCGACTGACGGTGGATAACAACACCGTAGTAAACGATGACCTGGCAGTGCGGACTAACTTGCTTGCCGCGGATCGTGATGTGCCGGATAGAGAAGGTGCCACCGAAGAGCGGCAGGGCGCTGCCGTTGCCGTCGAGTGGCAGGCAACCGACGGCTTAAAAGTAAATGCCGACTATTACTACCAACGCGGCGACGACGTGCCAGATGGTGGCGTACCCTGGGATTCCGTAAAAGGCGAGCCGGTTCAAGGTCGCCATTTTTATGGCCAGAATGGCCGTGATTTTTGGAATACCTCGTCGAATATCGCCACCTTATCGCTCGAATACGAATTAACCGACGACATTAAAATCGTGAACCAAACCCGTTACGGTCGCACCACCAACGACTACGTTGTAACCATCCCCGGTTTGCGGGCTGTGGATGAAAACGGCGATGCGGTGAGTGGTGACATTGGTGTTGATACCGACGGTGTATTTGTGAGTGCCAGTTCGCAGAACCGTAATCAAAAAAATACCTATGTGGGTAACCAAACAAACCTCATATGGGATATGGAGCTAGGCGGTTTGGAGCACAACGTGGTGTTCGGTACCGAAGTGTCACGGGAGGAAGCCGAAAACCTGCCGTATACCGATAGTGTGCGGTCGCCGAATGCCGGTGACCCGCAGAACCCCAACAATGATGCATGGATAGAAGAGGGCGGTACGTTAACCGCCAATACGGATCGCTATGCCGAGTTGGAGGTTGATACCTGGTCAGTGTATTTGCTTGATACGGTAAGGGTGAGCCGCAGCTGGGAGTTATTTGGTGGCTTGCGGGTAGATCACTTCGACTATGGTGTGGTGTCCGGCGCGACGGCTTACGAAGGTTCCACCGACGGTAAGTTACGCAATCAGGATACCTTCCTGAATATGCACTTTGGTGCAGTTTACTCGCCGTGGGAAAATGGCAATGTGTACGCTACCTACGCCACTTCATCGAATCCTAGTGGCGAACAACTGGACGCCTTTACCAACTGCGCTTACGGCGGTTTGTGTAACGGCGACGAGAGTGGCGTACCAAAACCAGAGCGTAACCGTAGCGTCGAAATTGGTAGCAAGTGGGAGCTGTTTGATCGCAAGCTGCTGCTTACTGCGGCGCTGTTTAGCATCACCAAGGATGACGTCATTTCATCAAGCGGTGGTCGCGGCGCACCCGTTGAAATTACTCAGGTCGGCGAGTTACGGGTTCGCGGCATTGAGTTGGGTCTGGTCGGTAATATTACTGACAAGCTAAGCATTCAGTCGGGTATCGCACTGCTTGATACCGAAATTACCGAATCGGACAACCCCGATGAAGTCGGCGAGTCTTTCCCTAATACCGCTGAGCAAAGTGCCAATGTGCAGCTTAAGTATAAGCCGACGTCCTCTTGGGCATTCGGTGGTACGGTTACCTATACTGGCGAAATTTCCGGCGGTACGCCGAATGCCTCCACCACTGATAACACGCTGGATTCGAACGTCCGTCTTGATTTGTTAACTGAATATCAGATCAACGAAGCGTTGGCGGTTCGATTGAATATTCTTAATGCGACTGACACAGAGTATTACGATGCCCTGTACCGTTCAGGCTCACCGTTTACTTACGTTGGCGAAGGCCGGTCGGCAACCGTTACGCTGGATTACACGTTTTAATTGGGTGTAGAAAAAACCACAAAGGCTAAACTTTTAGAGGTCAGAATATTACCGTAGGTCGGTATCGCGAAGCATGCCGACACCCTGCCGAATAGCGGGGCTTTGTCGGCTTGCAAGCGAAGCCGACCTACGGTAACTGACGATTTTCTTAAGCCTGCTAGCTGTGGGGTTTATCTACAGTCTTTAATCGACAAGTAATTTAATGCGTTAACTACGCTATTGCCGGGTTTTCTGGCAATAGCGTTTTCTATTTTTTTAGGTTCCTTATGTTTATTACGGTTGAAAAACTACTCAGCAAAACTCAGGTCGCAGAGCTGCGAAAGTCACTGGATGCGGCAGAATGGGTAGATGGGAAAGTGACCGCCGGTAGTCAGTCGGGCGCGGTGAAACAGAACCAGCAGCTGCCGGAAAACTCATCGGTGTCACAGCAAGCCGGCTTAGAGATACTGGACGCTCTGGCCCGTCACCCAACCTTTATATCGGCAGCACTACCGCAGTGGCGAGAATTTTGGCGTGCACGTTGATAACGCCATTCGCCATGTACCGAACAGTGCGGTGCGGCTGCGTACAGACTTATCAGCCACGTTGTTTTTAAGCGAGCCGAAAGACTATGGCGGCGGGCAGTTAATTATTCATGACCAGCTAGGCAACCGGGAAATAAAACTCGCCGCAGGCGATATGATTCTTTACCCGGCGACCACCTTGCACCAGGTGTTACCGATCACGTCAGGTACCCGAACCTGCTCGTTTTTCTGGATTCAAAGCATGATCCGCGACAATCAACAGCGTGAGCAGTTGTTTGAACTCGATCAAGCCATTCAGGCATTAACGGTAGAGTTGGGAAGTAATCATGCCGAGGTCGTGCGGCTGAGTGGCGTGTATCACAATCTGGTTCGGCGCTGGGCGGATGCCTGATAAAAGTTTTGTAGTGACTAGTCGGTAGCACTAAAAAGTGCTTTGATTGTCCTAGTGAAATTCAGCCTTCCCCGATAGCCTGAAAAGCCAAGGAAAAACCTATGAGCAATCAATCAGAATTACTTCCAAGCAAAGCTGAAACCCGGCCGATTCCGCAAGAGGCTTTTAGCTGGTACGACGAGTACGCCCACGGCCTGATTGATCGCCGCGACTTTATGAAAAAGTTGGCAACACTAGGCGCATTGGGCTTCAGCATGAACTTCCTTACCGCCGCGTTAATGCCTAACTACGCGGAAGCTGAACAGGTTTCGTTTAACGACCCGAAAATCACCCCAAGCTACGCGACGTTTGCCTCATCAAAAGGCCATGGCGAAGGCCGCGGATATCTGGTGGTGCCGAGCGACCTGAAAGGCACGGCACCGGTGGTTTTGGTAGTACACGAAAACCGCGGTTTAAACCCCTATATTAAAGACGTTGCCCGACGTTTAGCGATGAAGGGCTATATCGCCTTTGCACCGGATGCACTCTATCCGGTGGGTGGTTATCCCGGTAACGACGAAGAAGGCAAGACGCTGCAACGCAGTATGGATAAGGCAAAAATTGAAGAAGACTTCATCGCTGCCGCCGGCTTCCTCAAACAGCACAAACTAAGCACCGGCAAACTGGGTGTCGTCGGCTTCTGCTTTGGCGGCTATATTTCCAATATGCTCGCCGCAACAATGAGTGATGAACTGGATGCCGCCGTGCCGTTTTATGGAACACCGGCTGCAGCGGAACTACAGAAAAATATTACCGCGCCGATAATGCTGCAATTCGCCGGACTTGATGAACGGGTTAATGCCAGCTGGCCGGATTATGAAGCCAACCTGAAAGCTCACAATGTCGATTACACCGCTCATATTTACGAGGGTGTGAATCATGGCTTCCATAATGATTCCACCGGCCGGTATGCAGAGAAAGAGGCCGAACTGGCCTGGGCTCGTACACTGCAATTCTTCGATATGCACCTCAGCTGATAGTCGTTGCCTGGCGGCGGGCGTCGAATTAGACGCTCGAAGCAAAGCTAAAATAATTAGCTCGAGAACTCCGTTCTCTTTGGCCTAATACTTTAGTGATAGTGCCTGCGGATCAAGCGTCGCGAAGTTAAAAAGCCGCCATAACTTTTGTAATCATGGCGGCTTTTTTCGTGCAGGTTTATTTCAAACCACCTTCATCATCAGGCTCAATGCGCTACAAGTTGTTATAGGGCAGAGACAGGTAGGCGTCACAACCCAAGCCCTCAAACTCAGACCGGCTCATGTATCGGGCGCGGGGTAAGAATTCACCTAACACCTCTGCTTCATCGCCAGCAGTTTGAGTGTTCTGCACGGCTTCATCAAAATCGTCAGCTGGCAGCATATTGCGCATGATTAAGAACGAGCTGTTCAGGTCGTCCGTGCGGCCTTCAACAAAGCTAAAGCCGTCGCCGTTATCCGGCCAGGGTAGGAAGCCCACACCGCAGTCTTCGTTGGCATTGCCTGGTCGGTCTTCCGGCTTACTGGTTACAATCGTGACAAAGCCATCCGGGTTGGCGGTAACCTGTTCGTCATACAAGCACTCTTTTACGGCTTGTGAATAGAACTCGTTCTGACACATTGACCAGTATCGTAATTCGCCGCTGTCACTGAAAAAATCCTGGCCTTCCTGTGTTTTAGGAATTTCCGGTATTCGCATCCGTATGACCGCTACTTCGCCGATTTCCCGATTCAGGAATGAATACAGGTATTGGTTATCGGCGTTGGCGTAGAAGGCAGTATCGCGCTCCGGGTTATCACTACAGTCGCCCCGATAATCACACTGCAGCAAGAAGGGGATGCCGTAGGTGGCACGGAAAGCGGGGGTGTCCCGGGCGGGTTCAAAATTGTTACGGTGGAACTCATAGGTGTCTGCCGGCACCAGTGGGATGGACAGCGGTTCGGAGCCAGCTGATAGTGCGCCGCAGGCTTCATCACCTTGCACAGTGCTGCCGTCAGCGAGATGCAATGTAACGCGGGGTAAGCCCACGTCGCCGGTTATGTCGGCGCCCTCGTTCGGCACATAGTTGCGATAAAGCAGAACTGCCTCGTCGCCGGCAGCGGCTGTTGCGTCAAACAGCGTATTGGTCGGGCCGGTCGCTGGGTCTGCAGGTGGCATTCGCGACCGGACAGAAATTTCATAGCGTCGCTGCTCACCATTCCGGGCGTTGCCACCAACAAAGGGATTAACGGAACCGTTTTCTGGCGAAATATCCCGGTCAGTCAGTGCTTGTGCAGGAGTGGTATTGGCACGATAGCTATTGTAGGAAATGTAACGTGAATACGGAAAGTCAGCTTCCAGAGTGATGTAGGAACCGTCTTCCGGCAGACGATAAGCGGCACTCCAATAAATAGCACCACTGTCCGGATAAGCGAAGTTAAAGCCGTCATTTTCTTTTACATACGGACCGACCCAGAAACAGTCACTTTGCGGTGCTGAAAAAGCCACGGTATTACTATTGGTCTGATCTTCGTCATCCATACAAGCGGTTAGTGGCGCGACTAAAGCACCGAGCAGAACCGGTGTTAGCCAGCGTCTCGCTGACATTTTTTGAGTAGGTTGTCTCTTCATTGTTGTAGCTCCTCAGTACGTTTTTGTGAACGAACAGAATTGTAGTGCTGAGCTTGGGTGTTTATCTGGTGAGCTGACGCCAGACTTTGGTGATTGCGCGCCCGTCGCTGCGCTGCAGCATGTCAGGTACAGCGAAAGTTAAGATACAGGCAAGTTGCAATAGCACTGCGACAAGTCAGATACCCCGGAACGCAACGCAAGCCTATTGGAATCGGGCTCTAAACTGCCCCGGCGTTTGACTGTTCCAGCGTTTAAAAGCCTTACTGAAATTACTTTGATCAGAGAAGCCGAGCCGGAAGGTGATTTCTGCTAACGAGTGACCGCTGTTTTTGAGCCATTGTTCGGCCATTTCGCGCTGCACGGCGTCGCGAAGCTCGGTGAAGCTAGCGCCGGTGTCGCCGAGTTGGCGTTGTAAGCTGCGGGCGGATATATGCAGGCGACCGGCCACATCTTCGAGCGATGGCATGCCGGCAGCAAAGTGTTCGATGATTGCCTGTCGGGTGCGACGGGTGATGTTGTTACCGAAGCGCGCCAGATAGGCTTGCACGACATCATCGTTAGCTGTTGCCAGCATGGCGTTGGCAGAAGGTAGGGGCTTTTCCATTACTGCCCGCTCTATTAACAAGCCCCAGCGATCGCTTCCAAACCGTACTTCACAGCCGAAAAATTGATCGTACGGTCCGGTGTCCTGTGGCGTCGGGCTGCGAAGCTCCACGCTATGGGGTTTCAGCTCCGGTTGCTGCGTCATCAGCCGGATCATCTGAATGGCATTGGCCAGAAACGCCACGAATGCGGCATCGGTTGCCTCGCAGGTCGGCACGAATTCCACACAGTGCGGATCAAATGAGTCGTGTAGCAGAACATTCGCTGCATCGCTAACGATGTGCGAGAAGCGCTGCAGGCGCAAGCTGGCATCGTGAATCGATTGGCTAGCTAATAGCGCTAGCCCAAGGCCGTGCAGTGTGCCTGGCTGTACATACGCAGGCACCGCCAGTGGAAAAGCCGGGTCGCCGGTTTCCCGGATTGCTTTGTTCCACAGAGCGCTCATAGCAGAAACAGGGTAACGACCGTTCGGATCGTTGAGCAGTTTCAGATCCAGCCCGACGCTGGTCAGAATGGCATCGGCCGGAAGTTGCCGGGCCTCCAGCGCACGGTGAATAGCGGCAGCCCAGCTGGTGATAGTGGTTGGCGTGTTGGATTCCATAGGTATGAGTCTGAATTATTTTGCCAACGGGGCGCAAGCACCAAGGAATGGCGCATGGCCACCAGACCCCAAATGGAAACGACCCTATCCTCTACTTATCTAATCGCTGCCCGAGAAGGCTGGAGAAAAACTATGCGTAGTAATCACGGAACGATCACTGGAATCGGCCTTGCGACTTTACTCTTGCTGGTGGTTGCGGGCTGCGGTGGAAGCAGCCCCGGCAATCCGGACTCTATTAGTACGGGTTTGAATGCCGTGCCCGACAACATGACTGGGGGTGAAGACAATGGGAATAACGGTAGTGGCAACGACGGCAGTGATCCTGATGGCCCTGGTGGTTCAGACGCATTGGGAACCTATGAAAAGGACTGCTTTTGGGGGCCGAATACTGATCCGAATGTGGTCAACACGCTATACCCCGACGAATTCGCAATTTACTGGGTTGGCTCGCTGGATATACCCGCCGGCGGCCAAATTCGCCTGGAGGGCCGCTATCCGCACGCCCGCTATAGCTCGTTCAACTTGTATAACCCGATTCTGCAGCCGATTGATGGCTTGGCGGATGTAGAAATTACGCCTGATGCTAATTCCTCCAACCCAGCGGCCGCCGGTGCCGACCGTACCGTTTCCGACCGCAGTTATTCGGTCGAAATCATAGCTGAAGTGCCCCCGGCTGAACTCGCCGAACGTGCACCGAATACCCTGTACAGTTTTCAAGGCCGGGGCGACGCTCGCGCGCCATCACAGAAGGCCAACATCATCTATCGCATTTATCTGCCGGACGATGGCCGCGATATCTCCGGTGATGTCGGTCTGCCGGCGGTGATTCTGGTACAGGCCGATGGTACGGAAGTAACCGGCTCCGATGCTTGCTCAGCTTTAACGGACCCAGCCCCTGGCGATGGTGCAAACCTAGTCGCCGACGCTGGTGTACCGCTTAATTCACCGACAACCCTCGGGCTTGGTTTTGCTGACTTACAGTGGCTAAAGTTTTTCGACATTTTTGGTGCACAAGCTAACCGCTTTAATGCCACAGTGCTTGGCCCTGTATTGAACGCAACTCCAGCAAACAGTGAGGAATCCGGCGGTGGTTTCGCCAGCAATATCCACAACGCCTACATATATACCGCATTCAACCATGACATAGGCGCGGTGGGAGTATTCGAATCGCCTTTCCCCGAGACACCGGCCACGGTTAATGGCGAAACCGTGATGGCCAGCGGTGACATGCGTTATTGGTCAATCTGCACCAACGAACGGCTCAGCCAGCGCTTCATCGACTGCATTTACGATGAAGACACTGCTATAGCCGGCGGTAGCACTAACCGGCGGATATTTGCAGTTACCAAACCCGAGGACCGTCCTAACAACGCCACCGCAAACTGCGGAGTTAACTGGCTGGCATTCGGCCCGGCACAGGAATCGCTCATTATCATCCGCAATATGTTGCCTGAGAGCAGTTTCCTGGAATCCATCCAAGTGGTACCCGGCCCATCCGGGCATTGCGAGAAGCCGGTGATGCAGCAGTTCTTCCCGGCTGGCACGCATTACTCTAAAGCGGAGTTCGAAACGCTAGGCTGCCCCGTGAACCCGGATGCGATTCCAAATCGCGACAGCCAGCTAGCTCCTAATGCCAATTGCATGTGAGTTGCGGGCAGCAAAATTACATGACCAAAAATGCCGCGTCATTGCTTAGTCATAGTTCTGAATTGAGATAAACGTAACATAAGGATGAATTCGATAATGCTTACTAAAACATTTTTTTCACTATCGGCCGCATTGTTGCTGGTGGCCTGCGATTCGACGCCGAAGTTTTCGCCGGAAACGGGTGCCGACCCTGCTGGTCATACACCGGCCACCGAAGCCACGGCACGGGCTAATGCCAGTGTCGCCGAGTCACTGCCGCTGAACGATCAGACCGATTTTGACAATGCCCGGCGCGGCCTTATCGCTTCTAATGACTCGTTGGTAATACGTAACCAGCGTGGCGATGCCGTTATATGGAATCAGGATCAATACCGTTTTGAGCAGGACGATTCACCGGCGAGTGTGAACCCGAGCTTGTGGCGACAGGCCAAGCTGAATGCGATCCACGGTCTTTTTAAGGTCACCGATCGCGTCTATCAGGTTCGCGGCTACGATCTGGCCAATATGAGCGTCATTGTCGGTGACAGTGGGCTGATTCTGGTTGATCCGCTGACGGTCAAGGAAACCGCTGCAGCGGCAATGAAGCTGGTGCGTGAAAATCTCGGCGAAAAGCCTATCAAAGCCATCATTTACACCCACAGTCATATCGATCATTTTGGCGGCGTAGCGGGCGTAATATCGGCAGAACAAGCTCGGGCCGACGGTGTACGCATTATTGCTCCGGCCGGCTTCTCCGAGGAAGCGACCAGTGAGAATGTACTGGCTGGCGTAGCAATGAACAGGCGGGCGTCATATCAATACGGTCGCCGGCTGGCCCGCAGCGAGCGTGGTCACGTTGATCTGGGGCTGGGAAAAGAGGTGCCGTTCGGCGGTCAGATCGGCTTTATCGAACCGACTGAAATCGTCGATCGCACCGGCGCGGAGTTGAATATTGACGGTGTACGGTTCCGGTTCCAATTCACCCCCGGGTCTGAGGCGCCAGCGGAATTTACCTTCTATCTGCCGGAGCTAAAAGCATTCTGCGGCGCTGAGGTGGTATCCCGCACCATGCATAACGTCTACACGCTACGTGGAGCCAAGGTTCGCGACGCCTTACGCTGGAGCGCCTACATCGACGAAATGATCGGTTTGTTCGGTGACGCCGAGGTGTATTTCGCCAGCCACCACTGGCCGCTTTGGGGTAATGACAACATTGTTCAGTTTCTCGCCAACCAGCGCGATGGCTACAAATATATCCATGATCAAACTCTGCGCATGGCGAATAACGGCCTGACATCACGTGAGATCGCTGAACAGATTGAATTACCTGAGGCACTGCGCCGTTCGTTTGCCAACCGCGGTTACTACGGCACGCTGAAACACAACGCCAAGGCTGTCTACCAGTTCTATTTTGGCTGGTACGACGGCAATCCGGCCAACCTCGACCCACTGCCACCGGAAGCTGCAGCGCAAAAATACATCGCGGCAATGGGCGGCGTAGCGGCTGTGTTGGAACAAGGCAGGCTGGCTTTTGATGCCGGTGAATATCGCTGGGCTGTGGAATTGCTTAACCATCTGGTGTTCGCCGAATCCGGCAATCGCGAGGGCCGCGCGCTATTGGCAAAAACCCATGACCAACTCGGCTACCAAGCCGAATCCGGCCCCTGGCGGGATGTTTATCTCAGTGCTGCTTACGAGCTGCGCCACGGCCAGCCGGATGAGGGTGTGAATATGGGTGAGGCGATGGACATGCTACGCGCCATCCCGGTCGATAAATTTTTTGACTCAATGGCCGTGCGTTTGGATGGCAAAAAGGCCGGAGGCAAAGATCTAAAGGTCAACTTTATCTTCACCGACCTGGGCAGCGGTCGCCATCTGCAGCTAAACAATTCAGTACTCCATCATCGCGAATACGCCGACCAAACTGCCGACGTGACGCTGAACATTACTCATGAGCTGTTCCTGAAGATGGCCATCGGCCAGGCCGGTATTAAAGACACATTGCTTTCCGGCGAGTTGGATATCGATGGCAGTCGACTTGATCTGGTGCGTTTCTTCGGCCTATTCGACAAGCCCGACGGTCGCTTTGCGATTGTGACGCCGTGATAGCTAAGTTCGTACTACACAAGTGACACTGCATATTGCTGGCGACAGCGGTTTTATTCGCCTGTGAATTCAGGCGTTGAATGAAGCCGCTATGCGGCAGAGCCTCCGGACCGCAAAGTAACCCAAGCTACGTGACGTTTTCCTCATCCAAAGGGCATGGCGAAGGTAGTGGGTATCTGGCAGTGCCAAGCGAGCTCGAAGGCACTGCGCCGGTGGTACTACAGATGTTCCCCGACGTTTGGCGATGAAAGGCTATATCGCCTTTTCACCCGATGCTCTTTATCCGATGGGTGGTTATTCGGGTAATGACGAGGAAGGCAAAAAGCTGCAGAGCAAGATGGATAAAGCAAAAATTGAAGAAGACTTTATCGCTGCCGCTAGGTTCCTGAAGAATCACGGATTGAGCACCGGCAAATTGGGTGTCGTCGGCTTCTGCTTTGGTGGTTATATTTCCAATATGCTCGCAGCGACAATGGGTGATGAACTGGATGCCGCCGTGCCGTTATATGGAACACCGGCTGCAGCGGAACTACAGAAAAATATTACTGCGCCCATAATGCTGCAGTTCGCCGGACTTGATGAACGGGCTAACGCCAGCTGGCCGGATTATGAAGCCAACCTGAAAGCTCATAATGTCGATTACACTGCCCATATTTACGAGGGCGTGAATCATGGCTTCCACAATGATTCGACCGGCCGGTATGCCGAGAAAGAAGCGGAATTGGCTTGGGCCCGTACATTGGAATTTTTCGGCAAGCATCTGGGCTAGCAGCCTGGTTTGCAGGCGGGTCGCAGCCATGGGCAGCTCCTACAGGGGTTCTGTCTTGTAGGAGCTGCCCATAGCTGCGACCTTCAGGCTTTACGGTCTAGCTCTCTTTGAGCGTCCACTTTCACCATCAACGATCAATCTAACCCGCTACGGCAGGCTGCTGATCGACCGACTTAAAATC
>CAJQNE010000332.1 GCA_905479545.1 uncultured Gammaproteobacteria bacterium
ATCGAGCGCTGCCACGGCGATATCGTTAAATATGCAATAACCCGAACCAAAATCGTAATGTGCGTGGTGAGTACCTCCGGCCAAATGGCCAGCCATACCAAACTCTAGCGCTGCATTTACGGTAGCTAATGTGCCGCCTACCGACATTCGGGTACGGGCCGCCAATTGCTCACTCCACGGCAGACCAATACGACGCAGTGCTTTCTCGCCTATCGAACCGTTAAGAAAAGTTTGCACGTAGTCAGAGCTGTGCGCCCTATACAGCTGCTCGTCAGTTGGAAGTTCAGGCTCAATGAACTCGGCATAGTCTTCGAACCCTCGCGCTTTCAAGCATTGTTCTAAACGAGCAAACTTAGGCATTGGAAACGGGTGATTTACCGGCAAGGGCACGCTGTAAATCGGGTGATAAATCAACGGCAACTTATCACCAATAGCTGGCATTAGTGCGTGGTCACATCAATCGCGAACGGTAATAACGTTTCCAACGGCACAATTTTCAGAGTGGCTTTGTTGGTCGCGTGCAGCACCACAGCCGGCGCGCAACCTGCCTGCCACGCTTCTTTCCAGCGAGTAGCGCATAAGCACCAATTATCTCCCGCTACCAAGCCGGGGAAATTAAATGCTGGCACCGGCGTGGTTAAGTCGTTGCCCCGACTCTGTGAGAATTGCAAAAACTCATCGGTCACTTGCGTACACACCGTATGGCTGCCGGTATCTTGGGGTCCGGTGTCGCAGCAGCCATCGCGGTAATAGCCGGTTAGTGGGTCGAGGCTGCAAGGAATAATCGGCTCATCGAGCACATTGAGCGAGGGTGATCTTTCGGTTTGACTGGCCATTGTGGTGTTTCGTCACTGCTAAATTGACGCTGATTGTAACCACTTAACTGCTTGGTTTCAGTGCTGGTAATTTAGGCGATCGGTAATACCGCGCCGCGTTACTAAGCGGACATACAAAGCTTAGTTCAGCGGCACATAGCTGCAACGGCTCACGCGAGCTCGCCGGTTCAGAACCAAACATTCTATCGCCAACGATAGGGTATCCCGCGTCGGCCAAATGCCGTCGTACCTGATGCTTTCGGCCTGTATCGATTGTTACGCTGACTAAACTAAAGCCGTTATCATATTTAAGTAGCGTGGCAGTGCTTCGTGCTGGTTTGGCGTCAATCATATTGTCCAACAGCAGCTCCTCTGCAGGAAACTTACCGATGACAATCGCTTGATAATTCTTGGCGATTTTTCGCTCAGCGAATAGTGCCGACAAGCCTGCGGCCGCTCGCTTGTTATGCGCCAGTAGCATCACACCTGAGGTGTGGCGATCGAGCCGGTGAACAATACGTATGGGCCGCTCCAGTGCCAGTTCAGCAATGCGCTCAATACTGTTCGCGTCACCCCACTTCGTTCCTTGGGTAAATACCCCGCCAGGTTTGTACCAAAGGCTGTAGTCACCTTCGTCGGCGATCAGTTCAGCAGTGTGGGCGGCGTTGCCCGCAATTAATGCCGGGTTAAAGTACACGCCAATTTCATCGCCCGGCTGAAGCACCGATTTTGCTCGCCGTAAGCGACGCACTGCACTGCCGCGAGTCAGCCAGACGGCACCTGCCTGCATAGCTCGTTTACTATCGGCGCGACTCAGTTCGCAACCTGTCGCAACCAGCTCTACAGCGGTTTCTCCGCCGTTTGCTTGCAACTGCTTTTCGAAGACCACGTCACTCAGCAGGATCACCCACTACATTGCTTGGCGGGTTTTCTTTATCGAGCTTGCCACGCCTGAATGGTGCCAAAAACTGGCCTATGTAACCTTTCGGATAGTCCGGGTTAAGCACACCTATCGGCCCCACTTCGCGATTCTTCGGCAAGTAAAACGTACCGAATAACAGGTCATAAACAATAATGTTATTGCCATAGTTATGGTTTGATTCATCAGCGATTTTCGAGTGATGCCAGCGGTGTAGGTCAACCGCGTTAAAGAAGTAATAAAACGGCCCAAGCTTCACATCAATATTGCAGTGCTGGAAGAAGCCATTAGACGCCGTCATCAAAAAATACAGCGCCAACACATCACCGTTTACGCCGATCAGAATCGGAAACAACAGCTCAGTGAAGGTAAACAGCACTTTATCAACCGGGTGGATACGTAAAGCGTTAAAAAACCACAGCCTGTTGGGCGAATGGTGGTTGGCGTGGAAGCGCCACAGCCAGGGCACCTCGTGAGCCATGCGGTGGCCCCAATAACGGCCCGCGTCGCCCAACAGCAGCAATAGCAGAACCTGCGCTGCGATGTGCCAATCGCCTGGCCACACATCCGCACCGTAAGTCGCTGCCAGCCACGCCGTGCCGCCGGCCAGCATAGTGACAAACAACGGTTCGACAAGGGCGGGCAATAGTCCATAACCCAACAAGCCACTAACCACATCGTGCCCGACGTCACCATCAGCCTTATTCCATTCAGGCCGATACGGCAGCAGCCGTTCCGCCAACAGAAACAGCAGCATCATTACAACTAAACCGCCATACAGAACGATAGGCATGGCGGTACCAGCCTGAATGAACTGCCAGGCTAAAACAGGCGGGCCAAACATCAAGAGTGGGAAAATTGCCCACTGCGCAATCGGGTACAACGGTGAGTTTTCAGTAAGTGTCACAGAATTACGCCCACTGGTAGAA
>CAJQNE010000333.1 GCA_905479545.1 uncultured Gammaproteobacteria bacterium
GATCGGCGATAACCAGATGCGCGCAGTTCTTTGATAGTAGTGCAACGCTGCTGCCTTCGGGCAGGCCAAGCGATTGTAGATAACCGGCCATGGCACGGGCCTGCGTGGCCACGTCGGCCCAGCTGTAATCGGTTACTTCGCCGTCACGGGGCTGGCTCAGATATATAGCATCAGGTTGTTGCTTTTCCCATTGCAGCAGGCCGCTGACGGGAGTCCAATTTGTTGCAGTCATATTTATTAATCCTCTCTATCGCAAGGTGTTACCGAATGTATTAACTCAGTGTGTTTTCGGGGTGTTTTTTTGTTCATTGACGATATCACGGAACTCTCCGGAGCAGCTAGCCACTGGCTACTTCGTCGCTAGCACCGCTTGTTCGAGTTCATCCAAAGCCTCACTGGCATACACGGCGACCCGCTGAAGATGCGGCAAACAGTCGCGACTGCCGGTAAAGCCAATGGTGAGCTGGTCAGCATAACTCACACAAGTGATGTTCAAACCCAGCCCTTGGAACGGGATTGAGACCGGATACATGGCCTCCAACGCCGCTTTGCCCAAATACAGCGGCGTGGATGGCCCAGGAACATTTGAAATTACCACGTTCATCGGTGGCTTTACCTTCGCTCCCTGGCCGCTGAGGATGACGCCAAGCGCCGGTAACATCGTGAGTGCGCTGTACGGCATCCGACCCGCAGCGGGTAAGCTGTTCAGGTGTTGCTTGCTGGCTCGCATTGAGCGCTGCACCGCCTGCAACCGTGCCGCCGGGTCGTCCAGTTCAGTGCCAAGCACCGACCAGACAAAACCGACCGCATTACCCGACTCCTCATCACCCGGCTGTCGCAAGCTTACCGGCACGCCAGCAATTAAGGAGCTGGCGGGCAGGTCACCACCCTCCTGCAAATGCCGTCGCAATGCCGCACCACAAACGGCCAGAAATACATCGTTAACCGAAGTATCCGTTCGCTTGGCAATACGTTTAACCTGTTCCAGATCAAGTCGCTGCGTTGCCACCCGCCGGGCAGCAGTAACGCGGCCATTAATAATGCTATTCGGCGCTTCAAACGGCAAACGGACCGGTTCTACCGCCTTCCGTCGCAGCAACGGCATTAAGGCATCGCGGGTCAGCTTCGGCAATGTCAGCGGCGAGATTCGTCCGGCCTTCCTGGCAGAACTACCCGCAGGAGCGTTGCGGCTGTTGGCTTCCCGGGCCGCCCACGGTGGCGACCAGTTATCATCCGCCAACCCGGTGCCAAGGCAGCGGGTAAAAATATTCATCGCCCGCATACCATCCACCAGCGCGTGGTGAATCTTGTTATAGATCGCGAAGCGGTTGTTTTCCAGCCCCTCAATCACATGGCAAGTCCACAGCGGCCGCGAGCGATCGAGCAGCTGGCTGTGCAGATGTGAAACCAGTTCACCCAACTCGCGCTCGCCACCCGGCGCTGGCAAGGCGGAATGCCGGACGTGGTAGTCAAAATCAATGTTATGCGTTTCCACCAGCGCCGGCGCCATGCGGGAAAGTCGAACATCGGCGAGCTTCAGGTTAAACGGCTTGGCCAGAGCTACCGGTGAACGTAATTTTTCAACAACGTTACGAACAAAATCGTCTGGCGCATCATCGGCTAACTGAAACACCTGTAAACCGGCCACATGCATCGGCGTATCACGGGTTTCGATTTGCAGAAACATGGCGTCGAGTGGTGCAAGACGTTTGGGCTTTCTCACTAAAACTTGGGCATTCATGGCGTACTCCTCTGCGCCGGAGCCACGAGACTCCGGTTAAATAGTTGGCTTTAAAATGGGTTTTTCAGGGTGCGATAAGCCGACCTACGGCAACTCGTTAATGTTCTTAACTTTGCTTTTTCATCACCCTGTTATTTCGCCCTGCTCACGTAACCAGGCTTCTGATCGACGCATCCCTTCGGCCAGACCAACCTTCGGCTCAAAGCCTAATAACTTGCGGGCTTTGGCCAGCGAGAAACTGCCCTTGCGACTGAACATATACATCGTGTCAGGAGTCACTTCATCAGCCCGGCCAAGCTTCTTGTTCACGGTCCAGACGGCCCGCGTAAGCCGCAGCGCCACACCGAGCGGCAAGCTACGTGGATGACCTTTACGGCCAGCCCAGCGCCAGTGATTGCTGAAAAACTCGCGACAGGTCACCGCCTCATCGCCCCAGAGAATAAATATCTGCCCCTTACCGGCCGGCAGGCTGGCCGCGAGCATCGTGCCGTCGAGTAAATCGTCGACATACACGGGTGTAAAAATACCCTTGCCGCCATCCGGCAGAATAAGCTGGCCGGATTTAGCCATCTTTAATGGCTCAACTAACCAAGCTCGGGAACCAGGCCCATAAACATCGCCGGGCCGGATAATCGTGCAGTCGATTTCACCGGCCGCATGGGCCGCCAGCACCAAGTGCTCACTGGCCGCTTTGGCTACGCCGTAGCGGTACTGCTCACCGATGACGGTGGGGGTTCGTTCGTCAGCGCCATCCGGATAATCCCAACCGAGAGCGGCAATGGACGAATACTGCAGGAAGCGTTTAGCTCCGCCGGCGATAGCAACATCGAGTGCATTGCGAACGCCTTGTGTTGAGACGTCCCGATACTGTTGCCAGTCGGCTGCCAGCGACACGATTGCAGCGGTATTGATGAACAGCTCGCAGCCCGTGGCATGCGCAGCCCAACCAGCAGGTTCGGTGAGGTCGCCTGCGACTACGTCGTTATCGGGATCGGCCTTTAGATCCATACCCCGAACTTCAACTCCCAAGGCACGATATCGGTCGCCCAAAGCCCGGCCAATAAAACCGCTGGCGCCGGTAATGAATACGGACTTGGGTTTGCGTGGTTTCTGCCCGTCACTGCCGACGGGCATTGTTGCGTTTGTCATGGTTTGCTCCTCCTGACTCGCGGCTATAAGACTGCCGGGACACTGCAATCTGCAATGCCTCTGGCGTCAGCTCGTCGGTCCGAATTTATTGAATTGACTCGATGGGACTTATGGCGAACTTTATGTCTGGGTTGTTACACCTACAGACGAGTAGTGAAATCAGCAGCCGGTGGAGTGATATATTTCGCTGGGTCCAGTCCGCGCTCTTTCACCAGGTTGTCGATCATCTGCATGATATCGCTAGCGTCCATTATGTTGATGTAATTGCCGTCCTGATCAAAATTGACGTTAGCGCCGTAGACCACCATTAGCGTATCGGTGGGCTCGGTATTATCGGCTGGCACCATAAACTGGTGGATAGAACCACCTGGCTCGTACAAGTAACAACCTGCAGTTTGTGGTTGGTCAGGGTATTCAACGTAGCCCCACTTTCCTGACAAGGTAAACAGGTGCACCGTGCCGGTGTGGTAGTGCTTAGGCAGAATCACGCCGGGCTGGAACACCACCCGCAGCACCCAAACGCCCTGGCCGGGATCGAGAAACAGCGGCTGTACATCGACACCAGGAACTCCGGGCATGGCATCTTTGTAAAGTGGCTGCTCTTTGGTATTAAGGGTAAGC
The DNA here is from genome assembly GCA_905479545.1 of uncultured Gammaproteobacteria bacterium. Classification (GTDB taxonomy): domain Bacteria; phylum Pseudomonadota; class Gammaproteobacteria; order CAJQNE01; family CAJQNE01; genus CAJQNE01. The sequence goes on from CAJQNE010000333.1 coordinate 3,512, forward strand.
AGGTCGGCGTGGTGATGGACGGGTACTGGAATCATGGTTGTTCTCCTCGTGGGTTTTATTGGGTTAGATCCTTGTCGAGCTGGAGCTATTTTCACCCCGCAGTGATTTAGCCGCTTGACAATTCCCGAGGATTTATTTGATACTTTGCGAATATATACTCCCTCTCCCTTTGGGAGAGGAGGTTTTTGTTGCTGGCTTTTACAAGTAAATGAGCCTTTTGCAACAGACTCTGCAGCTCCACCACAACCACCCGAACACCCGTCATGGCGAGGAGCGAAGCGACGTGGCCATCTCTTAGCTTCCGGGTACTAAGATTGCCGCGCTGCGCTCGCAATGACCGGAAGGAAAATCACGTCATCCGGCATTCTTAAAACCAGCTACTACCCGGGCTAAGCCGAAACACCCTGCACCTGCTGCCGCCAAACCCGGGGCGGCTTACCGGTCCATTTTTTAAACGCACGACTAAACACCGCCAACTCAGCAAAGCCCAGATTCAACGCCAAGGTGGTCAGATCGATATCGCTGTTCTCCAAATACTGACAGGCCAGACGCAGACGGATGACCTGTAACAACCGGCCAAAGCTATTACTCTGTTCTTTAAGTAAGCTTTGTAAGCTACGTGGGTGAACTTCGACGATGCGGGCCACCGTCTCAAGGCTACATTCGCCGGTGGGCAAAAGTGCCGTAATGGCCCGCTCGACCTGCTGCAGCAAACTCACTGGTTGACGTTGCTCCCAATTACCCCGCCATTGCTGACTTAACCGCAGTCTGAGTTCTGGCTTCGGATCGACTGGCAATGCTAATAATTCGCTGGGGTAGCGCATGCGGTTCTGAGCCGCAGAAAAAACGATATTACTGCCAAAAATAGTCGTATACGCTCCGGTTTTCTTCGGTGCCGGAATGGTCAGATGCACCTCGCTGGGCGGCAACGGTTGCTGGTGTAGCTGTGACAGCCCGCGCATTAACAAAGCCATGCTGATGGCCGTTATCTGGTCGCAGTCAATTTCGCTGGTAAAAGCAAAATTCATCTGCAGCTCAATGCTGTCGCCCTGAACTTCCAGGTCGACGCTAACCCCACGGGCATGAAAATCAAGATTCTTTTGCATCATTCGCAAAGCGTCCGGCACCGTCGCCTGCAGACACATCAGCGAGCCTAACGCACCGACAGCTTCAAGCCCCTGACGGTAGCCCAACTGAGCACCGAATGCGGGTGCCTGGCAATGCTTAGCTGCCAACGTCAGTAACCCGCCTAGTGCTACGTATGAAATATACATATCCGGATCGTGCAGCACGGCGGTCGTGAGACCAGCACTTCGTAACAACGCGCTGGGGTTTTCGCCGTGTTCACGGACGAACTCAGGAAATCCACTCAATGCGCCGCTGCGAACAAAATATTTCATGATCAGCCTCCCCCACGCAATAGCCACAGTATGCACTCGCGAATGGTCAAGTAAAGTTGTTTACGCCAAAGACTTCCCTGAGGCTAAGAGATGGCCACGTCGCTTCGCTTCTAGCCATGACAGGTGTTCGGACGGTGGGATGTAGTCCAGCTAATAGCAGTGCCTTGTCGGCTTGCAAGCGAAGCCAACCTACGACAACTCGTTGATTTATTTAAGACTGCCGGGTGTTGTTTTTGTCCACACCCTCCAATAGCCGCCGAAAGACTAATATTTAAGCTAAAAATATCGGCATTAGCATCCAACTCGCGGGCAAATTCTGTCTACCGAATGCTTTAAGAATTACCACTAACACGGTTTCTTACAATCACACTCAACACGGTTAGCCCCGCCACAATTTCAAGCCCGAAGGGCAATAATGGCGCGACCAAGATGCTCGCGGCAAACCCCGGCAACACGTGTTTTGCCGGGCTACTCAAAGCGAAACGATCTCTTACTAACCATAGCCCTGCCAAATAGAGCGCCACAGGAATAGCTACAGCATAAACGCCAGCTAAGTGAGTTATATGGGCATGATGTGTGGCGACATCGACCAACACAGCAACACCTGCGCCGACTGCCGCACCAGAAGCAAATACGACAATATGGCCGTAGCCCCAAGCCAATGCACGGGAAAGGTCTTGGGTTTCGAGGTGTTCTTCCGCAGAAAAATACAACCACCACATTGAAAAAAGAATCAGCAGTGCCGCCAGTGCAATGCGAATCAAATGCATATCAAAGTGGCCGGATGCCGCATGTTCAAGCGCCATCGAAACAGCAAGAAGCGTCTCGCCAAGCACGATAATATTCAACAGGCCGTAACGCTCAATAATATGGTGGCGGTGCCATGGTGTGCTACTCCCTCGTTCGGCGACAACCGGTACACCGAGTTCCAGTAACACACCTGCAGCGAACAAAACGAAGAAAATTGCCCCGGTTACGGGCATATTAACCAGCCATACCCAGAACAATTGCACCAGTGCAATCCCGGCCGCGTAATACAAAGCAGTCTTGCGCCCAACAGGGTCATGACTAGCTGCCCGTAACCACAACCCGACCATTGCTAGCCGCATAATCACATAACCTATCACCACCAGTTTCAGGTCCATGGTGTCAAAGAACACACTGATACCTGCGGCCACAGCCAATGCGCCAGCCATGATCACCATCGTCAGCAGCCTAAACAGCGCATCGTCATTATCGTAAGCGGAAGCAAACCATGTGTAGTTCATCCACGCCCACCAAATAGCAAAGAAGGCACAGGAAAACTTAATTACACCAATGA
>CAJQNE010000334.1 GCA_905479545.1 uncultured Gammaproteobacteria bacterium
AACCGTTCAGACTGAGCCTGTCGAAGTGCTGGTATACAATGGCTATGGCGGGGTGGCGTTGTAGTTATCGCTGCCGCACACCAGCGAAGTCTTTATATCAGAACATTGGTTTCGCCCTTTCGCTGGGCGAGCGTACTTTCTGTAGGAACAGAAAGTAGCCAAAGAGTCCCTACCGGCTGTATCGCCCTGCGGGTTCCCTCTCTGCTCAAATTTTGGAGGGTTTACCGACGAGGCGTCCTGCCTCGGCGGTAAATGCCACACGTCCGTGTGTGGCACCCCTTTGGGGCCTAATCTCAAAAATCTTCCGCGGCTCGGCGATTCCAGACGGCGATCTCACACAGGCTCGTTGCTTCGCAACATCGCCTCTGGTAGCGGGGTAAGCAAGCACTCAAAAAGCTTGGCGGACTACCTCAGGGCGTATGTTAGGTAATGGATGGGACATTCTTGCCACGAAAAAACCTCCCAAAATGATAGGCCGACGCTACAATGGGTATAAAGAGATAAGCGACAGATAACAGGGTTCTAAAAATTGTTTGTTCTGAGTTTGCCGCCAATCCCCATACGACTGGTATGTAAACGATACACCCCAAAGCCAGCAACACCATGACAAATTTACGCGTAGTGAAAAGAGCAAATACCAAGCCTCCGTAACCGAGAACAGCGAGCGAGGCGGCCAAAAACATCCACCAATCTCCAATACTTAAGGATGGTAACTGCTCGGAATTTAACATGCTCCCTGCAATGAAAAACGAACAAAAGAATGCGAAAGGGGTAGCAACCATGACAGCTCCCACACTGATTGCTACATGAAGAGCAACTTTCAAATTGTTTACTAAACGCGAGGGAGCTTTCACCATTACCTAACGCTAACTAGATAGCAAAACGCAGTTAAATCCATCACCTAAGAATACATATCGTCAGGATCAACCACCGGCTCGTCCGTAACCTCCAGGACCCGATCATGCAAATGATTATAAAAACAGTTGCGCCGGCCACTATGGCAAGCTGGTCCTTGTTGATCGACTTTCATTAAAATCGTATCGCCGTCGCAATCTAACCGCAGTTCTTTCAGCGTTTGCACATTGCCGCTTTCCTCGCCCTTGCGCCAATACGCTTCACGTGAGCGGCTCCAATAACAAACCCGGCCAGTGCGAAGTGTTTCGCGTAGCGCTTTTATATTCATCCAGGCCATCATCAATACTTCGCCAGTGTCGTGCTGTTGGGCGATGGCGGGTATCAGTCCATCGCCGTTGAACTTCACGTAGTCCAACACTTCGTCTAAGTCACGGGTTGTGCCTTTGCTGGCGGATTCGAGTTTTTTAAACATGGCGGCTGACCTGATTGAGAGCTGAGATTTGCTATAGAATAACGCCTCTCCGCAAACAAAGGCAGCGCAATGTCAGAGCTTCTCATTACCAATGGTCGCGTCGTTAACGAAGGCGAAACTCGCGAGTTAGATATTCTTATCCGTGACGGCCGTATCGAGGCTATTGGTAGCGGCATTACCGCAGCTGCTGGTGCCAGAGTTATCGACGCGGCAGGCCGCTATGTGCTGCCGGGAATGATCGATGATCAGGTGCATTTTCGCGAGCCGGGCTTAACCCATAAAGGTGAAATTGCGACCGAGTCGTCCGCAGCGCTTGCCGGTGGCATTACCAGTTATATGGAAATGCCGAACGTAAATCCACCGACCACCGACCGCGAAGCAATCCGGGCAAAGTACGCGCGGGCGGCAGAAGTGTCGCGGGCTAACTTCGCCTTCTACTTCGGTGGCACTAACGACAATATCGAAGAAATTCGTCGTGTAACCGGTGACGATGCCTGTGCGCTTAAAGTATTCATGGGCGCTTCAACCGGCAATATGCTGGTGGATGATCCGGATACGCTGGAAAAGATATTCGCTGATTCACCATTGCTAATCGCCACGCACTGCGAAGATTCGCCAATGATTGGCCACAACCTGGTTGAAGCGCGGGCTAAGTATGGCAATGACATTCCGATTGAACAACATCCGTTTATTCGCTCGGAAGAAGCTTGCTGGAAATCTTCGAGCTTTGCGGTAGAGCTGGCGAAAAAACACGACGCCCGGCTGCATGTTTTGCATCTCACAACCGCCAGAGAAATGGCTCACTTCGCTGCGGGTCCGGCGGCAGGAAAGCGCATAACAGCTGAAGCCTGTGTGCATCACCTGTTCTTCAATAGTGATGACTACGCCACGCTCGGCAACCGCATTAAATGTAACCCGGCGATTAAAACCCCGGCTGACCAAGCCGCGCTGCGGGCCGCCTTAGCAAGCGACTTGATTGACGTAATCGCCACCGACCACGCGCCGCATACGCTCGAAGAAAAAGACGGTAACTACATGACCGCACCTGCAGGTTTACCGCTAGTGCAAACCGCATTACTGAGTGCGTTGGAGTTGGTGCATGACGGCGTATTGACTATTGAACAGCTGGCAAAGAAAACCAGCCATGCAGTCGCTGATTGTTACAAAGTGTTGGAACGCGGTTACTTACGCGAGGGCTATTGGGCCGACATCGTGCTGGTCGATACCGAAAAAACTACCACTGTGCACGACGCCGATATGCGTTATAAATGTGGCTGGACACCTTACGACGGCGTGACCTTCCGGTCGGCAGTCGATACTGTGATTAT
>CAJQNE010000335.1 GCA_905479545.1 uncultured Gammaproteobacteria bacterium
CAAAGTTTTTAGTTTTCAGTTTCAGGCCATCGAACACGGCTGAACTGGTGGCATCTGCAGCAGCTTCAACCATATTGGCGTAAGAAATTTTCTCTTCGCTTTGCACCATCGGCCTGAACACGAACTGCTGCGCGAGCCGTTCGAGATACTTTAAATAAAGGGAGGCATTTATTTGTGATTGGCTCTCATCATGATAGAGGTATAGCAATGCGCCACTCAGCCAGTGCTTATACAATTTGGCAGGGCTGGAAACCTCAAAGGCCGCTTGCAGCATAAGTAGCCTTCGATTTAGTTTCCCGTCGTGTGTGCTAGCGATGCCATTCACTAAGTCACTACCCGTGTCGTACTCAACAATGCTATTCACATAGCCGATATTGTTGTCTTTTTGCCACTTCAGGCGCTTCAGGCTCCAGCGGCGGTCGGTGCCGGTGGTTTCACGCTTGATTACGTAGTGGTCATAAAGGAATTTGCACTTCAGCAGCGCGAAGGTGAATTCCTGAGCAGCATTGATTTTGTTGTCGGTAGTGAGTAGATAGCTGTCGAACTGTTGAATTAGCTGTTTATCGTCTAACGAAACTGCTATTTGTCCGGTTTGTATCCGCAGTACATGCAGTAAGAAGTTAGAGAAGTTAATAACGCTGCCAAATCGTTCCGAAGCGGCATCGTCGTTTTTATCATCGGTATTCTGCTTGGTTAGTTCCGTGGCGTTTGCGTTTTTAATAATGTCAGCGAGCAACACCGAATCAGGTTTTTTTTGCTTATCTGCACTGGCTGCGTCGCCAGAGTTATTTCCAGACGTTAAACTGGCGACAAGCGCATTAAAATCTTGCGGAATCCATTGCCCCCAATCGTCTTTCCCGAACAGCCGGTGGCGTTCGTCAACTGTGAAGCCATATTGAACATAGCGATCCATATTCGCGCAGGCCTCCCACACTTTATTCAGCACTTTTCGGCTTTGCTGCTGTTCATTGCCACTAAGTACGCCCAACAATTGGGCTTTCAGCACCTCGTGCTTTTCAAGCTGTTCGCCTCGATTGTTCATTACCTCAAAATAATGATTGAGATCAGTATCCTCCGGCACCGGCACGCGGGTAATTTTCACGTAGTTAAACAGGTAGTCACAAAAGTCGGGCAGCTTTTCTACTTTCGCGAGTTCTTTGCCAATTAGCGTATAGCCATCGACGATGCTTTGATTGAAATTCTCGCCTGAAAAATCGATAGGCTCTTTACCATCTAGCAGTTTAGATAGAGTGCCTGTCGAGTTAGGACGACATTCAAAATCGATATTCAACTGCTCGAACCAGCTAATATCTTGTACGGTTGGAATATTTAACGCCTTAGCGTGTTTTAGGCAAAGTGTCAGCAACGCCAATGTAGTTAAGCGTTGTTGCCCGTCTACCACTTCGTAACGTTCGTCAGAGCGTTTAAAAACCACCAGTGTGCCGATGTAATAGGGTTGGCGGCTAGGCTTGCCACCTTCGGTTTTTGCGGCTTTTTGCTGATAGTCCTGCACATCCTGAATAAGCTGCGTTATTTCAGCCTCACCCCAGGCGTAGTGCCGCTGGTACATGGGCACTACATAGTGCTGGGTACCTTCCAGTAGCGCCCGAATTGACAATTCCTGCACCGGGTCCGCCACAGTATTATCTACAGTATCAATCACAGTATTTCATATCTCTAAACAGCTGTACTAGTGAGTTTTCCGTGCTTTCGTCGGGGCTTTTTTTAACGGTTTTGTTGCTTGTGCTTCTGGAGGCTTTGGGCTTGGCTGGTGTTACGGAGGGCAAGGTATAAGCGAGCAATTCTTGCGGGTTTATAGCCTCACGTATTATCCGGAACAGATTGTTATTCAGAACATAGTTATCCATTGTCGCCAGTTGCACTGCTATACGTTCGACTCGGCAGCGGTAGGCCCAAATGAAAATTTTCTCGATGGCTTGTGACAGCTCGGCGGTGCTGAATTTATCAATATAGAAAATCACCGCACAATCGAACATGCATCGCACGTATTTATCGCCCTTACGTCGAGCATTAGCGTAGGTGTTGAGAAGATAAAGTATTTCAATGGCTCGCTTACTAAGTTGGCCACCCGCAATGGTCGTACGGCTATTTTGTTTTTCTATCCCATGTTCTCTGGCGACAATATGCGTTACCAGTTGTTGGTAGTGCTCAGCCATCTCAAAAAAGCGCCGACCGTTAATTATCATTTGGTCCAGATGAAACGGGAAGGTGAGTTTCTGGCGGTCTATTTTTCGCTGGTACTGGTTGTTGTATTCGTCTACGTAGTGGTGGGTAATGCGTAGCGAATCGACGAAAGGGTAGTTACCGATCTCGTCAATATTCACGCCCTTAAATAAGCCCACCTCGTTTTTGGTAAATTTGCGAGCTGATTTACCTTGCGACCATTGGCGTATGCGGAACAGATAGGTAGCAAACAGCGAGGCTAAGTTTTTGCTATCGAGGCTTTCCCAGTGCTGAACCGTTGCTGCTTTCAGGTGGTGTTCGTGTTCGACGAATTCTCGCAGGTGGAATGCTTTCAGTAAATCGTGTGGGTTCAGATCGCGGCCGCGGGAGTTTTGCGAATCGAAGAACTGGAAGGCTTCTTCTACTGAGTGCAGCTCAAATGTCACCACTTGGCATTTATTCAGTAAAAAACTGATGTGGGCTTCGGTGAAATCGCTGCGTGAAACAATGCGTCTTAGTACCAAGTAGTTGTTATGCAGGTTCTGCTGCGAAAGAAGGCTGTCGAACGTTGTGTTGTTTATAAAGCCGTTGACCCTCTCAACTAATTTTCCCGCATGAGGGCAGAGGCTCGAATTGGCCATTTTTTGTTCAGGTCGGGTTTTAATAATGGCTTTCACGGCGAGCATTAGCGTGAGAGTTCGCTGCTGGCCGTCAACAATATTGAGCTCGTTGTCGCTGTCCCGGTGGAAGACGATAGTGCCTAGTCGGTAGGCATTTTTCTTATGCTGGGCCTGAATGTCCTGAAACAACTGGGTTACATTGCTTTCCTCCCATTTATACGGGCGCTGATAATCTGGGATAGTCAGGTTTTCTAGCGAGAGCAGCTCGCACACTGGCATGATTTTGCGATGGACATTCTGTGGAGTATCGGCAGGTTCAGTCATCATGCCGCCGCCGGTTGTACTAAGCGGGTTTTACCGGTGAGCAATTCCTGCATCATGCCTTGTTTGATTTGGCGGGTTTTGTCGAGGCGTTGTGTGAGAGTTTGGATATCCTCGTCCATGTCGGTGAGGGTGATGGCTATGGCGGTTTGTTCATCCTTCGTGGGCATAACTGCCCTAACATTCTCGATTGTGCTCGCGTTTAGGCTAGGTACGCCAGACGCTTCGTTGTATTGCATCCAGTCAATTGTGCAGAACTGGTAGTAAATAAATTTGGGCTCTGCGGACGCTTTTATCTCCGAGAAGAAAAGTGTGTCAACGGTCCAAAACGGTTCGTTAATATACCGGGGCTTATTGATGCTGCCTTTTCGGCCTATTAGAACCGATGGTTTGTCGTACAAAAAACTGTTCGCGAAACCAATTTGGCCGCCAGTGCCTAAAATTGGGTAAAGCCCGTAGTCTCGCTCAACAAATTTCTGGTTTTTGCCGTGGCGAATAGTTAATGCTTCGCCGAACGCTTTGACATCCCAATCCTCCGGAATCTCCCCCAGCTCGCTTTGTTTGTAGCCTTTTGGGCTGCCGTCTTTATTGTGGGCGAATTGCGGTAGGCGGGTGCGGCCGGTGAGCAGTTGTTGCATGGTGGCGGTTTTAATCGCCTGCTTTTTACCGGTCAGTTTTTCCAGTTCGCTGATGAGCGCATCGACATCGGATAAAGCGTTGGCGATGGCGATTTGTTCTTGACGAGGCGGAATAGCAATTATTTCTTGGTGAACATCATTCCGATTGATTCCAGGGACGCCGCTTTTTCCACTATGTGATTCAAAATCTACAGTCACTAATAAGTGAAACGCGTACTCTGCGGAAACCTTCTTAAACTCTCTGACATACAAAGTTGTGTTTAGAGGCCAAAAGTCTTGCGCCACATAAAATATTTCACCAATAGTTCCATAACGGCCGGTGACAATCCCTGGTGCTTCTACCATCGACGTATTGTGATAGCCGCTCGTGCCAGAGGAGGAAACGATTGGCACCTCGCCCACATTGCGAAGCCGCTTGGGTAGGTCAAATCCACGTTGTAAAGTTATTGCGTCACCAAGTTCGCACGAACACCAATCCTCCGGAATCACCCCAACCTCCGTCTGCTTATACCCCACCGGCACCCGCAGCTGCTCAGCGTCCACCACATACGCCGCACTCATTTCCTC
>CAJQNE010000336.1 GCA_905479545.1 uncultured Gammaproteobacteria bacterium
GCGACACTCCTGCGCATCAATATGGACTTGCTAAAGGGCAAATTTCGCGAAGCCGCTGACTCCGCCAAAGTGCAGTCGAAAGCCGCTGCTGCAACGAACAGCCTTCGAGTAAAAGCCGAGTACGATTTCCTGCTCGTTATCGCACTACAAAATGCCGGCGAACTGAATGAAGCCGCCCGCCGCTTTCATGAATTACTGGCACTGGCCGCTGTTCAGGAACGTCACCGCTTTATGCTGCATTTCGGCTCGTTGGGTCGTGGGCTGATTTCCGCCCAATATAAAACCCGACAGGAAGCCTGGAACTCTGGCGTGGAACCCGACGCAGCGGATCGCATACTAAAAGAACTGGTTAACGCCTCGGGATTGCTCAAAAACGACAGCCCGGCCGAAAAAACAACCGGCTTTGTCGAAGGGCTTACCAACCGCGAAATCGACATTCTCCAGCGGGCATCACGTACCGGCCTGAACAATAAAAAACTGGCTGAAGTGTTGTTCGTCTCGGAAGGCACGCTAAAATGGCATTTACACAATATCTACAGCAAACTGGAAGTCCGGAACCGGGCGGGCGCAATCGCTCAGGCCCAACGTATGGGGCTATTACATTAACCGCATAACGGCATTTATTCTGCCAGCAACTCCGGCAATGGCTCCCGGCGGATTCACCGGCTGCGGTTTAGCGATCGCGCTGCTGTTGCCGGAAAACTGAACCAACGAACGACCGCATCGCTAAAGCTGTCAACCAACCTATAAAAAGGTAGGTGCTGATTGTTATCACTACTGCTTCAATAGACCCCACTATTGAGGAGTAGTTTATGAGCATTCTTACCCATCAGACCTACCCTAGCTGGGTGCCGAAAAAAATTGAATTTCCCCGGCAGGGTGATATTGCCAGTGCAATGCTGGATTACTGCTACCGTTTCGCTAACCGCACGGCTCTTGTTTGCGGCTCAGAAAAAATCAGCTACACCCAGGTAGACTATTTCTCCGAACGGCTGGCAGCTTACCTGTTGGATAAATGCGACCTCAGCCGCGGTGACCGGGTTGCAGTAATGATGCCCAACCTGCCGGCCTATCCGCCGTCAATCCTTGCGATACTGCGCGCGGGTCTGGTGGTCGTGAATGTTAACCCGCTTTACACCGCCCGCGAACTGAAGCACCAGCTCAATGACTCAGGCGCTACGGCCATTATTATTGCCGCGCCCTTCCTCAATACACTCGATGAAATCCTTGCTGAGACCAGTGTTGAGTCTATATTGCTTGCGCCGATGGGTGAGCCTTTGCAGCCCAGAAACGTAGGCTTTGACAGCGTCCGTGTATCGCTTAACGCCGCCATGTCCTACCAGGGCCTGCTGCCAAAAATTACCATCAAACCTGAAGATACCGCGTTCCTGCAGTACACCGGAGGCACCACCGGCCCATCCAAGGGCGCGACGCTGAGCCACGGCAATATCCTTGCTAATCAGCAACAACTACAAACCTGGATAGATCCGGCAATGAACAAAATGCCGGAGGGTCAGCAGCATGTCGTCATCACCGCGCTACCGCTGTACCACATTTATGCGCTAACGGTGAATTGCCTGGGCATGATGCGCTACGGCGCAACCAATGTACTCGTCCCAAACCCACGTGACCTGCCCGGCTTGATAACGATATGGAAAAACCACCCGGTCACCGTATTTACCGGCGTAAATACACTGTTTAACGGCCTGCTCAATACCCCCGGATTTGACGAAATCGACTTTTCCAGTCTCTGCTTTGTTGCTGGCGGCGGAGCGGCGGTACAGGGGTCTGTCGCCACCCAATGGAAGAGCCTCACCGGCACCGTGCTTATCGAAGGTTATGGCCTATCGGAAACCTCACCGATGCTTACTATCAATTCCGTCGCCGCTGATGAACACAGCGGCACTGTCGGGTTCGCCATGCCTTCCACTGAAATCGTCCTGCTGGATGACGCTAATCAAACCGTGGACGACGGCCAGCCCGGCGAATTGTGTGCTCGTGGGCCGCAGGTAATGCGCGGCTACTGGAACCGGCCGGATGCCAATGCGGAAGCATTCACAGACGACGGCTTTTTCCGCACCGGCGATGTTGCCATTCGTCACGACAATGGCTGCTATCAGATTGTCGATCGCAAGAAAGACATGATTCTGGTCTCCGGCTTCAACGTCTACCCCACCGAAATCGAGGCGGTAAGCTCGGCGCATCCCAAAGTACTGGAAGCAGCTTGTGTCGGCATCCCCGACGATAAATCCGGCGAAGCCATAAAACTATTTGTCGTGCGCTCCGATGACTCGCTCAGCGGCGAGGAGTTGACTGATTATTGTCGTAAAAACCTCACCGGCTACAAAATCCCCCGACACATTGAGTTTCTCAACGAACTACCAAAAAGCCCGGTCGGCAAAATATTGCGCCGTGAATTACGCATCCCCCAAGCCGCTTAATCGCTCAATGCCTGACGGCGGTAATGCAGAAACCCGCTCCCGATTAACGGCAACAATCTTTGCGCGTCAGTTTTGTTGACAGCGTTACGTTAATAGTGTTAACTTTATGCTATGGCTAGAAAACACCACACCGAAAGAGACCGCTCCGAGCGCCGTGAACTGATTCTCGACGCAGCAATGACGTTGTTTGAAAATAACGGCGGATTAAAAGCGGTGAGCTTCCGGCAGATCGCGACAGTGCTGGATATTAGTCATTCGGCACCGTACCGCTATTTCGCCAATAAAGACGATTTGGTCTGTGCATTGCGAGCCAGAGCTTTCCGCTGGACAGAACTCGCCTTGCTTGAAGCTACTAAACAGAGCGATAGCCCCGAGCAGCAATTAGAACTACTGGCCAAGGCGTATATCGATAATGGCCTTAGCCGACCGCATCGCTACGCCCTGATGTACTTTAATCTGGACGATGCCGGCACTGACGAGCGTTCGCTGGAACTAATGAAAGCGAAGCGTCAGGCGCTCGATGTTTGCACCCGGGTAATTAGCAACGGCCAATCGAGCGGGGTCTTTCCGGATTCTATTGACCCTTTATCCGCAAGCCACCTGCTCTGGACAACAGCCCATGGTCTGGTCGCCCTGCATATCGCAGGACAACTCGCGATGGGCCGCGATACCGCAGTACTGGCCCCCACCCTGATAGAAATTATGAAACGGGGCATAGCAAGTTATAGACCCCACTCACCCACTGATGTGCGTAAACCTGTAGGAGAAAATCATGTTTAATTCCAATAGTGACTCGAGTTCCGTTGTACACCCTGATACCACCCCAACCCCACGGAAAATTCCCTTTGAATTTCCGGACGACCTAAACCCGAGGTGGCACCCGGATAACCCCGAGTTTGCCGCAATGACCAATGGTGCCTCACTGGTAATGCCGTACCTGGAACCGTTCCTGATTAAAACCATGCTGGAGGCTATCAAGCAAACCGATGACCCGGCCATTCAGGACTACGGTCGTGCTTTTAACAAACAAGAGCAATACCATTACCAAACCCACCGTAGGTATAACGAGCTACTCAAGTCGCAGGGCTACCCTGAACTGGCCACCGTTGAAAATGACATGAAGGAGTCGTACAAGCGGCTTTCTGAACGTTCGCTACGAACCCGCATGGCCTATACCGCCGGCTTCGAGTCGATGACACTAGGTATTACC
>CAJQNE010000337.1 GCA_905479545.1 uncultured Gammaproteobacteria bacterium
AAAGATAGTCCTGGTGCTACGGCTAGAAGTGCGATGTAGATAGTTGCTTTTGAAAAATTCATGGTCATCCTTTGCGTTTCGCTGTGCGCTCTAACGCCTTGCTTCAGGGGCGATTTTTGGAACGAAGCGCCGAAGGCCGTAGTGGAAAAAATTGTCCCGCTGCAAGCAATTGTTAGAGCTCAATACGGCGATGATGAAGAATACTCTTCTTCAAAAGCATCGCAATCACGCTGCCCCAAAAAAGTCATCTTCATAGCGTCCATTCGTATGAAAAAACCATCGACTTTCGCGAGAGCTATAGCTACCTGCTCGGGATAGCCATCCTCGGATACTGGGAGCGGCACTGGTAAGGCGCGAAGATCTGTAATTAAACCTTCAAAATCAAGATTCATATAATCATGCAAATAGACATCAAAAAATCTCGTATGTGTTGAAATCCGAGCTATGATGTCAATACAAACTTCCAAAAGGGCTTGGTTCCCCAATTTGAAGTTTTCCCAATGCATCTTGAGAATTTCAAAGTCAGCTAAAAAATCTAGCCCACTCTGGCGAGCGCCAAGTAAGCGCATACTTGATTCAATTTTCCTATTTCCCTCGATCGTGCCTAGAACGTTTTCACAAGGGAAATGTATGGTGCATTTGGCTTGATTAACCCAGTTTTCATTATCTACATTCAGCTTGGTTTTGATGTATTTCTGAATCCAGACAAACTTGGTTCTATTGTCATCTATGGATGTATAAAAAATAAAAAATGGCTCTGGGAACAGCTGAGCATATTGTAGTGTTTTGGTTGGAAATCCAGATAATGTTCCTGGCGACCCGAAAGCTGCCTTAGTGCCTTTGGCCTGAATTAGAGCAAAGCAACCTGTGGGATTCTCACCATCAAAAAGTTCTATGCTTAGATCTATTCCATAATCTCTTTCTTCCAGACCCCGAACCAGCCAATTCTCTGGCAACGCAGCAATTATCCTTCGTACTGCAAGAGTGTCTGTGATGTGTGTTGAAGACCGCTTAATCATGATTTTGAGCTCTAACGCCTTGCTTCAGGGGCGATTTTTGGAACGAAGCGCCGAAGGCCGTAGTGGAAAAAATTGTCCCGCTGCAAGCAATTGTTGGGTTAGCTTAAGCTAAAATGCCAAATTTGAGACAAAAAAATCCCGCTGAATATTCTTTAGCGGGATTTTTGGGACTGTTAAAACTCAGGTTGGTAGAGTACCGATTTAATAATCAAACTCTGTTTCCGCAGGCTCCGGCTTCTCCCGTTCTGGGGGATCAATATCACGAGTGTTTGGTGCGCGCACTTCAATTTCGCGTTGCCCCCGTTCAGCTCGGTCGGCCGCAGCGCCCATGGCTTCACCAAGGCGATTGAAGGCTTCAGCTGCGTCACCGCGGCTTACTCCAGTGGGCTCGCCATTCAGCTCAACATCAGCAAAAACTGGTGTGGTTGCTAGTGCGGCAATGATAAGAAGTTTTTTCATAGCTATAATTCCTTTCTTCTAAAGTAGCTCTATCTAGAGATAGTGTTAGTTCTTTCGTTCTACTACAGGTGCATTCGACGGTGATTTCCAAGACCCATTTGACGAAATTTTTTCAGAAAGCCTTCCTCCCCAAAGAGGAATTCTAAGGTGTCGAACCTTGTTTTTGGGCTTTCCGGATAAGTATATGAAGCTCGAATCTCGATTAAGTTCCGTGAATTTGTAATTTCCTCGCTTTGTCTTTACGTCCCACACCCCGTTTTCTCTATAGTACATATTGTAGTTTTTGCTTCGAAAAGATGTAGCCAAAACATCATATGAAACGGTTACCGTAATGTCTTTGTTTGGAGAGGAGTTTGGTGACGGAGAGCCATAGAAAGCGTTTTTCAATGCGGCATAGGCAGATGAGCTTTCAGAAACTGAGC
The DNA here is from genome assembly GCA_905479545.1 of uncultured Gammaproteobacteria bacterium. Classification (GTDB taxonomy): domain Bacteria; phylum Pseudomonadota; class Gammaproteobacteria; order CAJQNE01; family CAJQNE01; genus CAJQNE01. Next base: position 1,901 of record CAJQNE010000337.1, read on the forward strand.
TTTTCGAATTACTTACTGAGTTTCCGACCAGAACACACCCTTCTATTTGGCTAGGGTAATTGCCAACGTGGATCTGAATTCCTGTTCTTCCTCCAGTAACTCCTTCAAGTTGAATGCGCCATTTGTCGTTTTTGTCGTAACGGAGTAACGCCGAATACGTGCCATCAGGTATAGAACTGACGTAGCTCCTATTATTTTTCCACGGAAGTTCTAGGGTATGGGCTACAAATTTTCCATCCACATAGAGCTCTCCAGTTGTCGAGCTAGCATTTAGAGAGACTCGTTTGATCATTAGGTTTGTCGCGTTAGCTAAACCAGAAAAAAGTAATGAAAAAAATATGAGGAACATGAAATTGTAAGGTATAGCGATGCTTTTCATTATTTTTGACCCAGTTAAATGGACAAGCCGTGAAATTGAGACTGGATATTGATAGGGAAGTTCTTCGAACAAGTAACCCAACGCGTGGTTCAGGGGCAAGTTTTGGAACGAAGGCGTAGCCGTAGTGGAAAAACTTGTCCAAGGAGCGCAGCGACTGAGCCTGCAACCAATTGTTGGGTTGCACACCACCGCTAACTAGAGCCTTTGAACTAACCGAACCAAAAATGGCTGGCTGCTTCCGAATGCGAAAAACGCCGAACTGAGCTAACAAATTCAACCGCCTAAATCTTGCCACAATTTCGACTAAAACATACCGACGAATTAACCGATATGCTACTTCTGTTTTTCGGGCGCTCGCCAGTGCGGTTTGGTTCTTGTTATTCGATGGCTAAATGAGCCTGTTATTGGCGAAGGTACTGCCCTCAAATCTAGCCACAAACGAACCGGCGACTTACCCGTAAAGTTGGAATTTCAGAACGATGGCTGAAGAAAAAACTGTGTACTTCGGGAGCTGTTCTACGAAGACTTAAACCAACAATAAATTTCTTCGGCTGTGTGGCTACCCAACGCCTTGGTTCAGTTGCAGCCCGAAGGGCCGTAGCGTAAGCGGAGCCCTTGGAACGGAGTGCCGAAGGCCGTAGTGGAAAGGGTGTCAACTGCAACCAATTGTTATATGCGCAGGCGCGATAATGCAAGGCAGCAA
>CAJQNE010000338.1 GCA_905479545.1 uncultured Gammaproteobacteria bacterium
GCCGCCATTAATTCGTCGCGCGCCTGACTAATAGGCAGCTCGGGCGGGTAACTAATACTTGGCAAGCTAGCCGTCCGCGCATCCCGCAAGGCAATCGAGCTGGTGAGGCGCTGTTGAATAGCCGCTAGCGACTTCTCTTGCGCCCGCTGGTCAGTTGGCAGCTGCTGCAACTTTCGACGCAGCGGGAACTGGTCGCGCAACAGCGCTTTACTGAGCTGCGCGGCTAGCGGTTTTGCCGCCTCAGGGAGCGGCGGACGGCGCGTTTGGCCCTTGGCAGGGCCTTTAGAAGGACGGGCTGATTTTGCGGACAAAGCGGCATGGGAAGTAGTTAAGGCACCGCACCTTAACAAGCTGCGGTATGCCATACAACGCGCCATAACAGTAGAGCGCAGTGTGCGTTACGACACGCCAATGTTTGCGCTGCTCGCTGGAAGGGTTAACATCTGCTTATGTGCAAGGAGAAACTGCATGGAAATGCTGTTTTGGTTACTGGTAGGTCACGCGCTGGGAGATTTTGCCTGGCAAACCGACTGGATAGCCCAATATAAAAGTAGACATAACTTACCGCCCAACACCAAAAGCCAACGGCCGAACTTGGTATGGGTTCATGTGCTCAGCGCTCATTGCCTGGTGCACGCTGGCTTAGTAGCGCTGTTTACCGGCAGCATCTGGCTCGGCCTGGCTGAGTTTGTCGCACATGTCATTATCGACTTTCTAAAAAGTGACAGCCGCTTCGGGTTCCATACCGACCAGCTACTCCATATGGGTTGCAAGGTTGTGTGGGTAGCCATCGCAATGGCCACCGGCATTTACGCATCCGCACCTATTCTGCAGCTGATCTAGCGCAACCCACCCTGGCAGCGCTGGCTTGGTAGCATGAATTCTGGTTGTTACACGCCAATTTTTGCCCAAGCAGCGCCGATTATCGGTTTTTGTGATCGCTGACATAGCAATCATCTTCATTTCGTACCACACTCAGATTGAGCGCGTGCCCAAATAGAGCACCTGCCGACTCTTTGTGTGTAATAAATTTAGAATGGGGGATCAAATATGGATAACACCGATGAAGCGCGTCTTGATGAATTTATGCAAGGCCTTGAACGACGCAACCCGAACGAGCATGAGTTCCATCAAGCCGTAAGAGAAGTTGCCGCCGACGTAATACCATTTCTCGATGACCATCCTGAGTACCGCGAGCACCAGGTACTTGAACGACTCACAGAGCCCGACAGAATTATCGCTTTCCGCGTTTGCTGGGAAGACGACGAAGGTAACGTGCGGGTAAACCGCGGCTACCGGGTACAGAACTCGAACGCGATTGGCCCCTACAAGGGCGGTATTCGCTTCCACAAGGAAGTTACTCAATCGGTACTGAAATTTCTCGCCTTTGAGCAAACCTTTAAAAACAGCCTTACCGGCCTGCCCATGGGCGGCGGTAAAGGTGGTGCGGACTTCAACCCCAAAGGCAAATCACAACGGGAAATAATGCGTTTCTGCCAAGCCTTTATGCATGGCCTGTGGCGGCACATCGGCCCGAACACCGACGTACCCGCCGGTGATATCGGTGTCGGCGGTCGCGAAGTTAGTTATATGTTCGGCGAATACAAACGCCTGACCAATGAATTTACCGGCTCCATGACCGGCAAAGGCCTGTCGTTTGGCGGCAGTGTTATTCGCACCGAATCCACCGGCTACGGCGCAGTCTACTTCCTGAAAAACATGTTGGAGAGAAAAGGTGATTCGGTCGACGGTAAAGTCGTTGCCATATCCGGCTCCGGTAATGTTGCGCAATACGCTACCGAAAAATGTATCGAGCTCGGCGCCAAAGTAGTGACACTGTCCGACTCAGGTGGCTTTATTCACGTGCCCGACGGAATTACCAGCGAAGGCCTTAGATTCGTGATGGATTTGAAGAACAAGCGCCGTGGGCGAATTTCCGAATTCACTGAGAAGTTTGGCGGTACCTACCATGAAGGCGAACGGCCCTGGTCCGTAGACTGTGATGTAGCCATTCCTTCCGCTACTCAGAACGAAGTGAATGGTGAAGATGCTAAGTCGCTCGTCAAACACGGCTGCAAATCGATGATCGAAGCAGCCAACATGCCCTGCGAACCTGAAGCGGTAGACCACTTCAAGGAAGCGGGCGTGATGTTCGCGCCGAGTAAAGCTGCTAATGCCGGCGGCGTTGCTGTGTCGGGCCTGGAAATGACCCAAAACAGCATGCGGCTATCCTGGTCACGCGACGAGGTAGACGAGAAGCTGAAAGTTATCATGAAGAGCATTCATGATAAGTGCGTGGAATACGGTCAGGACGGCGATGATGTCGACTATCTAAAAGGCTCGAACATCGCGGGCTTTGTTAAAGTCGCGGATGCGGTAGTGGCTTACGGCGTTTTGTAGCAAGTCGCTCTACCATTCAAAAAGTCAGTATAGAAACCCCCGCTTTTTCAGTGGGGGTTTTTATATGTAGTTAAGCATTTTTTGCCTGCCCACCGGCAGATCGAGTAATGTTTCACGGAATATTGCTTCGCGCGATAGCTACAACAATAGTTTGAAAAAGAATCGCGGCCTCACCGCTGAATTCAGAAACTAAATGGCTAATAAATATGCAAACACTAGATGGGTATATCGACCGGTTCAAAACCGAGTTTCCTACCTTCACCGCATTTGGAGACGGGGACGCTGACTA
>CAJQNE010000339.1 GCA_905479545.1 uncultured Gammaproteobacteria bacterium
CAAGACCTACTAACCTATCTCGAAGCTATTCTGAGGGTGTATAACCAGCATGGCCGTCGGGATAACAAGTACAAGGCACGCATTAAAATTCTGGTTAACGCCACGGGAATTGATGCCTTTCGCGAACAAGTAGAAGCGGAATGGAACCAAACTAAAGACGGTGGCCTGCTCCTTACTGATGACGAAATTCAACGGGTATCAGGTTTTTTCACCAAACCCGAATACGACGCCGAAGCGGTGAAAGACGCGAGTTTTTCACTCGCCATTGCTGACGATAAAAAGTTCGCTACCTGGGTGCAGTACAACACCGAAAAGCATAAGCAACCAGGCTATCGAGCTGTTTTTGTCTCACTTAAAGCGCCCGACATTGCCCCCGGCGACATTACTGACACTCAACTTGACGCAATTGCCGATTTAGCAGACGAATTTAACTTTGGCGAAGTGCAAACCACATACGACCAGAATTTAATGCTGGTGAACGTTGCTCAGGCTGATCTGTACCGGCTCTGGCAGAAGCTCGACGAGTTAAATTTGGCGACCGCCAACATTGGCACGCTGACCGATATGATTTGCTGCCCGGGCTTGGCTTTTTGCAGCCTGGCGAATGCCGGGTCGATTGACGTGGCCGAGCAAATTAACCAAAAATTCGACAATCTCGACTACCTGCATGACCTCGGCGAGATTCGCTTAAAAATGTCGGGCTGCATGAACGCCTGTGGCCACCACCATGTTGGCCACATCGGTATTCTTGGTGTCGATAAAAAGGGCGAAGAGTGGTACCAAATTACCCTAGGCGGTGATGCGACCGAAAATGCAGCGCTAGGCGATCGTCTTGGCCGCGCCATTGAAAAAGAAAAAGTAGCGGACACACTCGGTGAAATTTTAGACGTGTATGTCAACAACAGGACTGCTGAAGAGCGCTTTATCGATACCTATCGCCGCGTTGGCGTAGAGCCCTTTAAGGAGCGGATTTATGGATAAGATAATTCTCAACGGCAAGGTTGTAGATAACAACGTTAGCCATATTGCCGACGAAGATACTGTTCCGGCAAGTGGCACCATTAGTGTTTCACTAGAACGCTGGGTCGAAAACCGGGGCGACCTGATTACCCGCGGCGATTGTGGCGTCAGGCTAACCGGCGGTGATGATTTTAGCCAAATTTTGCCTGATTTAGCTAAATTGCCATTGATAGTCATCGAGTTCCCTGCCTTTACCGACGGCCGTGGCTATAGTTATGCGACGTTGCTGCGCACCCGATACGGTTACACCGGAGAGCTTCGGGCAATAGGTGATATAGGTGAAGACCAGCTGCAACCGTTGCAGCGCTGCGGGTTTAACGCCTTTGAACTACGCGAAGGTTTAGACCCTACAACCGCCATTGATGGGTTTGATGACTTTAGCGTTCGGTATCAGCCGTCTGCCGACGTAAATTTACCTTTGTACCGTCAAATTCAGCGATAATATCCACTGCATTAAGGATAGTGAGTTACATTCTTCACAACACAGCAATCGCAACCCAGTTGCGTGACCGGCCGCTGCAATACCTAGCTCTATGTGAACTCTGCAGCCATAAGCTGTCAAACAACTTAACCTAACGTCAAACCCGGTAGTTTACTTATGAGCAAAATAGCGTCCCCTTCTGTGGTCGGAAAAACCGGCCTCATTGCCGTGCTCTACGGATTTGCACTGTTACTGTCGTCAGCAGCGAATGCAGTTGGGAAGTGGGAACCGCTGCCCAACGGGCACGTGGTGCAGGATTATTACGCCCCGGTAAAGCGTAACTTTATAGATTTAGTTAATCATTACCATATGCGGCCGAAGGAAAAGCTGCACAATCAAAATGTCCCTACTTATCACGTCGGTGATATTGAGTACACGTTAAGGCATATCCCTAACCATCCATTCGCACTACGCAGAGCGACTATAACTTGCATAGAGCACCCCGACTTACTTCACTGCTCGGTTGTCGAGAATAAATTTAAGACCGCGGTAGACTGGGACCCGCAGCAACCCAATACTCGCGTGCTTTATGGCGTATTTTTGCAAATGCAGGAACATGAGCAAAAAGCGCTTGAGCAGTACCAGTTAGCTCTCAGCCTTAAACCCGGAATGGCCGACGCACACTACAATATTGCGCTAATTTATTATAAGCAGGGCAATTGGGAGAAAGCGGCTGAACATGCCAAGGCGGCTTATGCCAACGGTCACCGAGCACCAGGCCTGCGCCGAAAGTTGAGTGACAAAGGGTTCATGTAGCAACCCACCAGACCGCCGTATTCATTTAAATATCGCCGACGCCGCCGCGATCGCTGCGGTAAAAACCTATCAAGGATAAACCATGTGGGATTTCGCCGGGCAGTTTGCTGCAAACGGCTCAGCTTCGCCTGCAGCCGTTTCTGGCCTGAACACAGCCGCCACGCTATTTGAAACCGACCGTGAACTACTGGTTAGTAGCGTGGCAGTGGCCGATAAATTCAGCGATAACCAATGGCGCTGCGTGGTTTTAGGGCACGGCGTATCAGGAAGTGCAAAAAAAGCGCTTAAAGCCCTCCGTGGTGGCGTTTTCTCCAGTCGACTGATTGGCAGTGAGAGCTTTGCCGTCATTGCCTGGAAGCACTCGGGCACGCAGGCTTTTTTGGCGACAGATCGCTTGGCGAGTATCGCAGTCTGCTACTCCGGCGACGCGAACCGTGTGAGCTTTTCCAGCAAGCCGGAACTAACCAGCAAACTAGCAAAAAAAAGTAATATTAACGCTCAAGCGCTGTTTCACTATGCATTCTTTAATGTCATACCGGGGCCTGAAAGCGTCTATCAGGACGTGGATAAACTCCCACCCGCCACCGTGTTGACCTGGGATGGCACATGCTCCCTACAACAGTACTACATGCCGCAATTTACCGAGACGCGTGCTGGCAAAGCGGAACAACAGTTGCTGCTGCAATCTCTCGAGGCAGCTACAGCTGACTGTGCCGAGGTAAATAACACTCTTAATAACCCGAAACAACAACACGGCAAAGTCGCTGCCTTCCTGAGCGGCGGTTTAGATAGTTCTACTGTGGTAGGAATGCTCAGTCGCTGCAGCAATGAACAAGCCGAAGCCTTTACCATTGGCTTTGAAGCAGAGGGCTATGATGAAATCCCATTTGCACGGGCAACCGCCAAGCATTTTGGGGTAAAACTTCACGAGCACTATTTAACTCAAGACGAAGTGCTGGAAACGATCCCCGTGTTGGCGCGGTCGTTCGGCGAACCGTTCGGAAACTCATCGGCCTTACCTAGCTATATTTGTGCAAAATTTGCAGCCGACCAAGGTTTTACACGAGTGTTAGCTGGCGATGGTGGCGATGAACTATTTGCCGGCAACGAGCGTTACGCCAAACAACGCGTTTTTAAACCCTTTGAAGTGCTACCTAAGCCGTTGCAGAACGCCCTGCTAGCGACCGTAAACGCAATCCCTGGTGCCGCCACGCCAGGCATACTAAACAAGCCGCGTCGATATCTGGAGAAAGCCGCATTAGCGACGCCCGACAGACTACATGCTCACAACTTTATGGCCTTGCACGGCCACAACAGCTTGTTCACAGCAGATTTTTTGGGGTCGATAAATACGGACAAGCCTCTGCAGCTCGCGCGTGAAACCTTCAATCGCCCTGACAAGGCATCGAACCTGAATCGCATGCTCTACTCAGATTGGCAGTTCACCTTGGCTGATAACGATTTAGTAAAAGTCGGCACTAGCTGTCGAGCGGCTGAAATCGAAGTTCGTTATCCAATGCTCAATGCCGAAGTAATCGACTTGTCTTGCCGTATTAGCAGCAAAGATAAACTCCCCGGCTCGAAACTCAGAGATTTTTATAAACGATCTTGTCGGGGTTTCTTAGCCGATTCGACGCTCAATAAAAGCAAAAAAGGCTTTGGCCTGCCATTTGGCGTTTGGTTACTGGAGCATCATGGACTGCGGGAATTAGCCGGCGACAGTCTCGAGAGTCTGAAAAAACGCGGGATATACCGAGCTGAATTTATCGATGACACACAACGCCTGCACCAGACCGGGCACGCGGCCTATTACGGTGAATTAGTTTGGGTCATGATGATGTTAGAGCAGTGGTTCCAGCATCACCAGCCAAACTGGCAACTGTAGTGTAGCTCCGTCCATCTCCCCAGACGGAAACACTCATTGAGTCAGTCGTTGCCCACGAGAATAACGCACTACTCAACCAAGACCGGCTCATTAATCGTTGGCAGATCTATAACGGGCTGGTCAAAAAACTCATCAACAGCAGTGTCATCATCGCTTGACCCTAAAGTGCTATCGGTCGATTCAATACCGCCGTCAGTGGGTTCGTCGCCAGCCAACCAGTCATGTTGCCGCCGACCGTAAACCACCATCGACTGCTGCTCATACGCACCGATATCATCAGCCGTGCCACGGCTGCTCCGTCGCATCGCTTGCGCCCGATGGCGATATGCCCACGTCGGCGTTAAAGACTTACCCGCTTTAGTTACTACTGGTACCGCTTCGTCAATGCCGACGGCGGCAGTTCCCAGGCGATAGTCAAAATCCCTGCGACGTGGCATATCCGCCGGCCCTGGCTTTGCGTTATATACTGCCTTACCCGGTCCCTGGTACTGCTTCCCCCGACCGTAAAAAAGGTTGTTACTGATTAGTGGAGAATAATCCCCCTGCTTCGCCCAAACAAACACGCCGCCGCTGCGCTTATCGTTTATTAACGTATTAAATACTACGTACAACTCGTTACGCCGTTGCGGCAATAGATTTTCCGCACCGTAAGCCAGCAAACGTTTGTTTCGAGTGTTGCGACCCTGCTGCAAAGAGTTGCCAATAACTTCTGCGTAGCCACCAAACGGTATATCTATCAGGTACGACGACTCACCTTCGTATTCGTCCATAATACGGTTGTAAAGAATACGGGTATCTTTTGCGCGGGACTTAACGTTGTGGCCGACATTAGCGTGGTGAACGTAACTAAAACGCAAAATAAACTCATCGATCGTTCCGACGTAAATATTATGGCTGTAACCATCGCCAAAACCGTTGTGTGCGATTTCGGAATATTCCACTAACACGCGGTTCCGACTATCGTTTGCGGTTAACAAGCCGGCTTCATTGTGATGCAAGTACACCCGGCGGAGTATCAACCCCCTACCTTGATGGCGAATTGCCGCACCGTTCTTGTCCGGCACTGTGACACCGGAGATTTCAACATATTCGATCGTGGTGTTATCGCCGGCTACAACCCACAGCGCTTTGCCGCCGTAGTGCTGGCCTTTCGCCCGCAACTTCGGTCGGCCGTTATAGCCCTTAATATGCAGGTTGTTTGCGTCCCAACGGGCAACGTCGCCGTCGTAGACCCCGTACGCATCAATTTTGACGCAATCGCCATCCCGGACGACCGCGGCGGCCTCGCTAGGCAGCAAAAACTGCTGCCCGGGGCCAACTAGTAGAGTCCGACCACAATCTTCCGCCTGCGCCCCATAGCCAACTACCGCGAAGAGAAGTATTGCTACCCGCATCCCTGTTAACCTGAACGCCGCGTCTGAAATCATTGCAACCATCGCTCCCTCGTTACCCGACTAATCATTGCGGCCGGCCGCTCAATGTACTCGCCCGCCAAGAACAACTTTTGCAGTTACCAGCTCCATAAGCCCCAACCTACCGAGTTCGTAACCGTAGCCCGAATCCTTTACGCCGGCAAACGGCTGTAACGGCGAACTACGGGTCAAGCGATTAATCGCAACAAGCCCACACTGCAATCGGTCTGCCAGCCGGTTCGCTGCACCAACATTTTCCTCAGCAGCGTCACACCACAGCGATGCTGCTAAACCGTAGCGACTATTATTAGCCAGCCCTATCGCCTCATCAACTGATTCGGCGCACTGAATAGCGGCGACCGG
>CAJQNE010000340.1 GCA_905479545.1 uncultured Gammaproteobacteria bacterium
TTCAATCTCCGCATAGGTTAACGGGTTGTATACCCAGTCTACGCCGTAGCCTGAAAATGAATCGCGTACGGTACTGGGGCCCAGCAACGGCAACATGAGGTACCAACCTTCGCCGACACCCCAGCTGCCAAGGGTTTGGCCGAAGTCTTCATTATGTTTCTTGAAACCGAGTTGGGTTGCCGGGTCAAAGATTCCGCCAATACCCAGCGTGGTGTTAATCAGAAAGCGCCAAACATCTGAAGCACCTTCGCCGGGCTTGCCCTGCAAGAAATTATTGATAATGGTTTTGGGGTAGAACAAATTGCTAAAGAAGTTGCCGATACCCGTTTGCACCACGTCAGGTATCACGTAGTCGTAAGCTCTGGCGACTGGCTTAAGTGTGTAGTTGTCGACTACGTTGTTAAACGTAAACACCGCGCGGTTTATCGGTTCTAGCGGATCTGAAGGGTTGCTAGGTGGATTATGCGCACAGCCACTGCTCAATAGCAGCGTTATGCCAAGGGTGAGGGCGACGAAAATTGGGCGAAGGCGCATGCGACTAACTCTAATGATATGTACACGGAATGAACGACAGGTTCAGCTACACTATAGGCCCAAACCGAGGCAGTAGCTGAACCGCACAATGAAAAATAATTCCCAACAGGATACCCGTTCAGGCCAGCAGGCAAAATGGCTAAAGGGTGATCCACGCCTAAGGCAGCAAGTTCAGCAATGGATACCGCTGATTACTGTGCTGATTATTGCCGGTCTGGCTTATGTGATTCATCGACTTCGCCAGTTCGCCGATGTTGTCGGTGATCCTTGTGTCGCTGCTGCCGAGTTGGCGCAGTTGCTGACAATAAGCGGCACGATTGCCGCTGGCTTGCTGGGCTTTGTTGCCGTGGTGTTGCTTTGGTTAGGGTTGAGCAGTTGGCGGGAGGGGCAGTTTCCGCCATCGATGATGCCGATGGTCCGCGATACGCGGTTGCGGGTTGGGAGTGACGCGACTGTTCGGGCTGCCTTGCTCGCGGCGCTCGGATTGCTGGTTTTGGCGGCTGCTGCTTTTGGGTTCATGCGAGTGCAGCTATTAGTTTCAGCGCTTACCGGGAATTGCTAGCCGGGCAGCACGGAGTCTCTGAAAAGCGGAGCTGGCTGCGTACTTTAGGTTTAATACTTAAGGTTTACGCGACCGGTGTTAAATGAAGTAATATCTTGTAAACGTCTGGAATAACATTGTTATATTTGAAATTTTTACGCTCGACTGAATCTGTTTCGCGCGGCTTATAGTGCAAATCTATTTAACCAAGCTCGGTTGTGTTTGCTAGTGCGTAAGTATATTCTCTAGTGACGTTTCCGAAAGCTTCGCGTAATGCGGCTAAACAGTATGGATGGTTTAAATCTGATGACTGCAGTCAATGGTGTGGATCAATTCGCAGGGCGGTTAAAACTGCTTATCGGTGATCGCAGCGTGCGGAGTTTTGCTCGCGACGTAGGGATATCCGACAAGATGCTTCGCCAATATTTGGCAGGGAAAAGTGAGCCTACCCGGTTGGTTCTGGTGGCAATTGCCGAAGCAGCAGGCGGTATTTCACTGGACTGGTTGATTGTCGGTAGTGGCGAAATGTCCGGACCTCCGGGCGTGGCGGGCAAGCCAAAAGCAACCACCGATGGCTCCTTGAGCAAAATTACCCAGTTTCCGCAGCAGCGTAGGCCGTTAGAAGATTCCGACGGAAATATTTCGGCTAAAGAAGAATTTATCGCCTGGATGAATCAATGGTGGCGTGGAGCTTCTAACAGAGAGCGTGCGTGGTTGGAAATTCAGCTGGAAGCCTACGTGCCTCAATTTGTTAGTTGGCGCAAGCAGTTACGTCGTAAGATGAACTAAGACTATTCCGTCGCGGAACTCAGAGTTGGCTGTGTTTATTTTTTTGACCACAGGCAGTAGGAAGTTACGGCGATGTTACGAAGCTCTTAACCTGATTACGGTCGGGTATTTTTGTACCCATAACCCCTTCAAAAAATGTTGCACTGCAAGGCGCTAAAATTACGGTCTGGTTTAGTGTTGTTGGCTGTACTGGCATGATTCCCAATTAGCTGATTAACTCTGACTACTCAGAGAAACAAGTACTTACCGATGGGTTTTTTGTTTGGGCAATAATTGAGGTCGCCATTTAGCAGTTGCTAGGTGAAATTTTCCTTACTCATGAGTAAAAAGGGCACCTCAAAGTTGTTTTTGCTGCCGCGTTAACTAGTGTGAGTTAATCCTAGGTGGCTCGATTACTTCAATCTTGCAACTAACGGCTATAATCAGTCATCGTTAAAGCGGCGCTGTTTTTGGCAGTCACAAATAAACGAACACTCTGGCGACAGGTCTGTTGTATTTTACATCGGGCCCGCGACCGAGGGAGTCGGGAGGCACGATGGATAATTGCGCGTATTCGGGTAGGGCGGAAGAGGCTCACCCAGATCCGGACTATATTGCTGCAACTAGCCGGCAAGCTATTCACTATTTTTCATCAACGACTGAGCGCGAAAGCCCCAGGTTGGTTTGTTCCGCCAGTGGCTCAGCCGCTGCGTTTGTCTTAGCTCGGTTGGTCGATTACTTGTACCGGCTGCAAGCCGGGCGTAGCAACGCTATTACGGGTGCGTTGGCGGTTGCCATGAACGACGCTGAGTTGAGTTTGACGAGTCGGCAGGAACTGGCAAAGATTCGCTCCCACGCGCGCTACTGCTTATCGCTATGTGCCGATGATGAGCACACTGAGCGTTTACCCCAGGTCTGTTTAGATGCGGCTGACGACGATGAGCGGTCAACAGCTTGTCTATTTGGTTTGTCAGCTGTTATCGAGCGCGTCGATTCGGGTGACAGCATGCAGCTCGGCGACGATTGGTACGGTGAGCAATTTGTTGTCAAATTAGGGCGGGCCGGGGAGCTTAATCTGGAATACTGCAATACTGTATTTCAGTCACTGCTGGCATTTCTGACGCGTACCGGCCTTATTGATCTGGATGAGGATGTGGGTATTGAAGATGACCTGAACTTTTTCGGCCCGGATCAGATTGTGCAGCGCACCGCCAAGCAGCAAGGCTTATTCGTATGTCGCTACTCGCCAGGTAAGTGGGTAAATCGCGGTGAATTTATAGGTTCGATTTACTGCTCAGCGTCAGGCTCGGAGTTGGTGCAGGTCACCGCTCCTGCAAACGGCTTGCTGACGGCGTTACGTCGAACACCGGAAGTGCGTGTCGGAGACCTATTGCTCGAAGTCTGCGAACGCTAGGTAGTTGTTAGACCTGAGTTAGGTCTAAGTTTGGTATGGGGCAAGCCTGACTCGAGCCTGTGTTTGCTGAGCTGGATTACTCCATCTTTCGGTGCTGAGCCTTGGCCTAGCCAGGTAGTAGGTTGCCGCTAGCAACCAGCTGGCCTACTAG